>CAYPIJ010000147.1:0-4574 GCA_964410755.1 uncultured Oscillospiraceae bacterium
GGGTGGGGTCCGAGAACTGAACCGATGCAGTAAATTGCATTTTTATATTCTTTGCTGTAAGCTTCAAAAGCCGCATCAACAGCTTCTTTTAAGGTTTGAAGTCCGTGTGTAACTTCCACAACGTTAGCACCGAGAATTTTCATTCTTGCAACGTTCGGAGCTTGTTTTTTAATGTCGACGGAACCCATGTAAATATCACATTCCAAGCCGAAATAAGCGGCTGCGGTTGCAAGAGCAACACCGTGCTGACCTGCACCTGTTTCGGCAATTACTTTTTTCTTGCCCATATATTTTGCCAACAAAGCTTCGCCCATGCAATGGTTTAATTTATGGGCACCGGAATGGTTTAAGTCCTCACGTTTTGCATAAAGCTGAACTTTTCCGCCCAAATAGTCGGAAAGTCTTTCCAAGTGTGACACGGGAGTGGGTCTGCCCTGAAATTCTTTTCTTATTCTGCGAAGTTCAGCAATGAATTTTCTGGACTGACAGATTGAATAGTAGGCTTCCGTGATTTCTTCCATTGCTTTTTGCAATTCGGGTTGAACAAAAGAACCGCCGTATTTGCCGAAATAGCCGTTTTTGTCCGGGTAGTTGTTAAAATAGGTATCAAAATCAATATTATTAAATTTCATAATTGTATCCTCCGAAATATTTGTATTTTTAAGTTAAATGACGTTTTTTAAAAGTAAAAAATTTGCCATCGTTTAGATAAAACATACATATTTTTGCCCTCTTTCGCTTTTTTGTGTCGGTTAAAATAAAAAAACCGACAACAAAACATTTTGTTGCCGGGACGTATACAAAAAGTATCGTGGTGCCACCCTGCTTTAAAGCAAAAAGCTTCCTTATTTGCGAATACGGTCTTTAAAGACTTCATATTCTCCCCTTATAACGTAGGGGTTACGTCAACAGCTACTAAAATTTTCTTTCACCGTTGCTCCTCCGGGACCCATTCACAAAGGACGTAAACATCGCACTTCCCACCGCCTGCGACTCGCTCTAAATTTACAATTCCAAAGCTACTATTTCCCATCAAAGGATTTGTATATTAGTATAATATCACAAGTTTTTTGTTTTGTCAATACTTTTTTGTAAATTTTATTAAATTTTTTCTTTTTTTCAAGTTTACCTACATTTAACATAACTTTGCTTTCACAATTAACATGCGGTGATGTACAATATAGATGTACTTTGAAAAAAGTATGAAAAAAATTTTTTAGGAGAGTGATTTTAATGAAAAAAATCATAACAACATTGGCTTTGGTAGGAATTATTGCCGGTCTTTTTACCGGGTGTGGCGACACTAAAGAAAAAACGCAAAATAACGCTGCGTTAAGCGGTACGGTTTCCACAGACGGTTCAACTTCAATGGAAAAAGTAATCGGATTTTTGAGTGAAGCCTACATGGAAGAGGAAAAGGGCGTTAAAGTAACTTACAATCCCACAGGTTCGGGTAGTGGAATTAAAGCTGTTTCGGAAGGCAGTTGCGACATTGGACTTTCGAGCCGTAATTTAAAGGACGAGGAAAAAGGCGACCTTAACGAAACAGTTGTTGCGATTGACGGAATAGCCGTAATAGTAAACCCTGATAACAAAATCGACAATCTTACAACAGAACAAATTGCTTCACTTTACAAGGGCAAAATTACCAATTGGAAAGATGTCGGCGGTGAAGATGCTCCGGTTGTTTTAATAGGAAGAGAAGCCTCTTCGGGCACAAGAGATGGTTTTGAAAGCATTACAAAAACGGAGGATTTGTGTAAATATTCACAAGAGCTTACTTCAACAGGTGATGTTGTGCAAACGGTTGCATCTAATCCCAATGCAATAGGTTATGCATCTTTGGCTTCTGTAAAGGAAAATGTAAAAGCATTAAAAGTTGACGGTGTTTCACCTTCGAAAGAAACAGTTCAAGACGGAACTTACAAGGTTCAACGTAATTTCGTTTTCGTAACGAAGAAAAACAGCGAGCTTTCCGAATATGCAAAAGCGTTTTTCGAATTTGCAACATCGGATAAGGCAGACGGCTTGATTGAAGATGCAGGGGCAATTCCCGTAGTACATTAAGGAGTTTTTCTATGAAAAAATCAAAAGGATTTTTAGAAAAAACAATGAATATTCTTTTCACTTTTTGCGGACTTTCGGCGGTGCTGTTTGTTTGCGTTATCACGGCTTTTCTTTTGGTGTCCGGACTTCCCGCAATTGGCAAAATAGGTGTGGGAGAGTTTTTCTTGGGAACAAAATGGGCTTCCACGGCAAATCCCCCTCAATATGGAATTTTGCCATTCATTTTAACGTCGGTTTACGGAACTTTCGGAGCCATTTTAATCGGTGTGCCTATCGGCTTTATGTGTAGCGTTTTTATTGCGACAACAAAGCATAAAAAGGTTGCGACGATTGTAAGAACAGGCGTTGATTTGCTTTCGGGGATTCCCTCGGTTGTTTACGGACTTGTGGGAATGATAGTGGTAGTGCCATTTGTGAGGAAAGTATTTAATTTGCCTGACGGAGCAAATTTATTTACAGCAATTATTGTGCTTGCGGTAATGATTTTGCCCTCGGTAATTTCTGTTTCGGAAACATCAATCCGTGCAGTACCGAAAGAATATGAGGAAGCATCGTTGGCATTGGGAGCAACAAAAACGGAAACTGTTTTTAAGGTAATTGTTCCGAGTGCAAAAAGCGGAATATTGACGGCTGTTGTTTTGGGAATAGGCAGAAGCGTAGGAGAAGCTATGGCGGTTATGATGGTGTCGGGAAATGTGGCAAATATGCCCGGTCTTTTTAAAAGTGTAAGATTTCTTACGACAGCTGTAGCAAGCGAAATGTCATATTCCACCGGTTTGCAACGAGAAGCTCTTTTCTCAGTTGCACTTGTGCTTTTCGTGTTTATACTTTTAATCAATCTTGTGCTTAATTTTGCGGTGAAAAAAGAAAGGAAGTAAATATGCAGGAAAAAATATCTGTAAAAAGAAAAATTAAAGATGTGGTTTTAAATGTTTTAACTTGTGTTTGTGCAATTCTTACGGTTTTACTTCTTTTGTGTATCGGTGGATACATTTTATACAGAGGATTACCGCACATAACAAAGGATTTTCTTCTTTCCAAGCCAAGCTTGCTAAAGGGAACAATGGGAATATTTCCCAATATTTTAAATACGATATACATAGTTTTGATAACACTTGTTTTTGTTCTTCCCATAGGTGTCGGAGCTGCAATTTATTTAAACGAATACGCAAAAAACAAAAAACTTGTTAAAATAATCGAGCTTGCCGCCGAAACTTTGTCGGGAATACCGTCCGTAATTTACGGACTTGTGGGTATGCTTGTTTTTGTAAGAGTTTTTAAATTCGGTACGTCCATACTTGCGGGCAGTTTTACTCTTGTTATTATGACGTTGCCAACAGTAATCAGAACGACACAGGAAAGCTTGAAAACTGTACCCGACGGATATAGAGAGGGCTCTCTTGCTTTGGGAAGCGGAAAATGGTATATGATAAGAACCGTTGTTTTGCCTTCTGCAGTTGACGGAATTGTAATAGGTTGTATTTTGTCTGTGGGAAAAATTGTGGGAGAAAGTGCCGCTCTTTTGTTTACGGCAGGTATGGCAAATGAGGTTATGGGATTTGTAAGTGCAATTAAGCTCAATCACCCCGGTTCCACACTTACGGTTGCCCTTTATATGTATGCAAAAGAACGAGGCGAGTTTGATGTTGCTTTTGCAATAGGAGTTGTGTTGCTTGTGCTTACTTTTGTAATAAATCTTTCCGCAAAGCTTACTTCAACAATATTAAAAAAGAAAGGAGCTTAAAAATGAGCATTATAAAAACCGAAAATTTGAATTTATATTACGGGGAGCATCATGCCCTGAAAAACATAAATATTGAAATTCCCGAAAAGAAAATTACGGCTCTTATAGGGCCGTCAGGTTGTGGAAAATCTACATTTTTAAAAACTCTGAACCGTATGAACGACTTGGTGGAAAATTGCCGTGTTGAGGGGAAAGTAACTTTGGATAATGAAGATATTTACAAAAATATTGATGTTAATATTTTAAGAAAAAGAGTTGGAATGGTTTTTCAAAAGCCCAATCCTTTTCAAATGAGCATTTACGACAACATAGCTTACGGTCCTCGTATTCACGGTGTAAAATCGAAATTACAGCTTGACGAAATTGTGGAGCGTTCTTTAAAACAAGCAGCTATATGGGAAGAATGTAAAGACAGATTGAAAAAAAGCGCTCTTTCAATGAGTGGTGGACAGCAACAAAGACTTTGCATTGCAAGAGCTTTGGCAATTGAGCCCGAAATTCTTTTAATGGACGAGCCCACTTCCGCACTTGACCCTATTTCCACATCGAAAATAGAGGATTTGGTAGCGGAAATTAAAGAAAAATATACAATTGTGATTGTTACTCACAATATGCAACAAGCAGTGAGAATTGCGGATAAAACAGCATTTTTTCTTATGGGTGAAATAGTGGAGTTTGACGAAACGAAAAAAATGTTTTCAACTCCAAATGACAAAAGAACCGAGGATTACATAACAGGGAGGTTCGGATAATGAGAAACAAA
>CAYPIJ010000148.1:0-4568 GCA_964410755.1 uncultured Oscillospiraceae bacterium
GCCTTTTCACTCATATTTTCATTTATTGTTTTTGCTTTCATATATTTTCTCCATATTAAAACAGTCAGGTATATAAGAAAAAATACCCTGTTGAATATATTATACCACTGTGTTATAATAAAGTCAACAAAAATTAAAAAAATACAATAAAAGGAATGAAAAAATATGGAATTTTCAAAAAAATTTGTTTGTGAGTGCTTGGAATATTCAAGCTATGAAAAAAATGTTCCTGCTCCTGTTTTCAGAAAAAGCTTTGAATTGAAAAACAAGGCAGAAAGAGCGGAAATTTTAATTTGCGGACTTGGTTTTTACGATTTGTTTGTAAACGGCAGAAAAATCACAAAAGGTTATCTTGCTCCCTACATTTCAAATTCGGATCACATTTGTTATTACGATAAATATGATTTAAAAGAATACTTAAATATCGGTGAAAACGTTATCGGTGTTATGCTTGGAGACGGTCACCAAAATACAAAGTATGTCGTGTGGGATTTTATTGACAATAATATGAATTCCGCTCCCTTATTGTCACTTACTTTGGAAATAGAAAGTGAACAGGACAACATTCGTTTTGAAGCGGACGATTTTGTTTGCAAAAAAGGCCCTATTCTTTTTAATGATTTGCGTTCAGGCGTGTTTTACGATGCACGTTTGGAAGAAAACGGCTGGAATAATGTTGGTTTTGTTGAAAAAGATTGGCACAAGCCTATAACCGGAGTGTATAAACCGAGAGGAACGAAAAAAATATGCGAAGCAGAACCCATTAAGGTATCGAAAGAATTAAAACCAATAAGCATAAAAAAGGGTGAATTAGCATCGTATAGAATGGCAGATCACACCGCTATGAATCCTCCGTTTTTCGAATCACCGGCAGAAAAAACAGGCGGATATATTTACGATTTCGGTGAGAACAATGCCGGAACTTTAAGACTTAAAATTAAAGGAAAAAAGGGACAAAAAATAAGCTTACAATGTGGTGAACAACTTGTTGAAGGAAAATTAAGCTACAGTAATGTTAATTTCTATCCCGACGGTTTTTCTCAAAGAGATATTTATTACTTAAAAGGTGAGGGCGAAGAAATATTTGAACCTATGTTTACATATCACGGTTTCAGATATGTTTATGTTTACGGAATTACCGAAGAACAAGCAACAGAAGATTTGCTTACATATCTTGTAATGAGTTCCGATTTGGAAAAAAGAGGAAGCTTTGAATGTTCGGACGATGTTGCAAACAAGATTTTTGAAATATCTCAAAGAAGTGATATTTCCAATTTCTATTACATACAAACAGATTGCCCACACAGAGAGAAAAACGGTTGGACAGGCGATGCATCTATGTCATCAGAACATATAATGCTTACTTTGGGTGCAGAAAATTCTTGGAGAGAATGGCTTAATAACATACGCCTTACTCAAAAAAGCGACGGTCAACTTCCGGGTATTGTTCCGACAGGTAACTGGGGATATGATTGGGGTAACGGCCCTGCTTGGGACAGCATAATTTTCAATCTTCCCTATATGGCTTATAAATACAGAGGCGAAACTAAAATTATTGAAGAAAACGCAACTGCAATGTTTAGATATTTGGAATATGTTTCAAGAAAAAGAGACGAAAAGGGAATTGTTGCAATAGGTTTGGGCGATTGGTTGCCTGTTGTTAGAAATGACGGAGGCAGACAGTCAGACGCATCTTTGGGCTTTACCGATAGTGTTATGGTGCTTGATATGTGCAGAAAAGGTGCTGAAATGTTTGATGCAATAAATCTTCCTATGCATAAAGCTTTTGCAAAAAAATTGGGAGAAGAAATTTTGGAAGCTATCAGAAAAGAATATATCGATTTTGATACATTTGTTGTTGACAAACGTTATCAAACAACGCAAGCAATGGCAATTTTCTACAACGTATTTACAGAAGATGAAAAACCGAAAGCTTTTGAAGTTTTAAAAGAAATAATCAAAGAAGATAATTACAGCATTACAACAGGTTTTTTGGGAATAAGAGTAATTTTCCATGTTCTTTCCGATTTTGGAGAATACGACCTTGCATATAAAATGATAACAAAGCCCGAATATCCCTCTTACGGTTATTGGGTTAGCAAAGGCGAGACAACGCTTCTTGAAAATTTTAAAGAATATGACGAATATTTCGGAAATTCAAAAAATCACCATTTCTTCGGAGATGTTGAAAATTGGCTTATGAGTTGTCCCGGTGGTATTAAAGTACAAAATGCAAATGAGGTTATAATTTCTCCGAAATTTGTAAATGTGCTTTCTTGGTGCAAAGCATCTCACAAAATGAAAAACGGTGAAATTAAAGTATTTTGGGAAAGAAAAGACGACAATATTATTTTAAAAGTTGAAAAAATTGGCGACATAAAAGTCGATGTTAAAATTGATAACAATTACAATATCGTAAATGAAAACGACAATATTTATACAATAAAAAAAGCTTAAAATAAGAACAAAAAAGTCCGAAAATCTCGGACTTTTTTCTTTTAAGGAAATAACATACAACCCATATTTCTGAATTGTGCAATTTTTTGTTCTAATATCGGAACAGGAACTTTAAAATATTCGGATAAACAATTTATACACATAAATTCATTTGCATTTCTGTTTATAAATTTTTTGTGAAGTCCGATATCGTCATTGGTCAGTGAATTATCGCATTTCATACATTTCATTTTTCTTTTACCGTAAATTTAAGAAGTTTACATTGATGTGCTTCAAGCTCTGTATAAAGAAAATCATCATAATAATCTACCTTGCTGTCGCCAAGTATCTCTTTAAATTCAAGTTTCATATTACTTGATACAGGAAATCCCATATCTTGATAAATTGCTGTTGCATAGTCTTTTTGGTCTGTTACATTCCAAAGCAAAAGAGCATATTCATTGTTTGAAAGAAGCTTTAAAAACGTATAATAACCATTGTCTGAAAGAGTATCCATAAATGCATTGTAATCGTTGGTATTTTTTTCGTCCAAACGAGGTATATCTCTGTTTACAAGATATGGCTGTCTTGCTTCTTCGTCCTGATTTATCGCAATAAGCTCTTTGTTTGTAAGAAGTTTATGTGAAAAATCGTTCATATTTCTTATATCTCCACCAATCATAAGAGGTGAAGAAAACATACACCATAACGCAAACTGTGTTTCATAGTCAATGTTGTTTGTTGTGTAATCAGAGCATACCAAACAACCGTTTTCCGAACCTGTTCCCAAACCTGTGTTACCTTGATTGTACATTCCTATTGTAAGCATATCAAGGTCATTGAAGCAACCGGGGGTTGAAGCATGTAAATTCGGCATTTGAGAAGTGGCAATTTTTTTTGTTGAAGCATAACTGTCGAAAATATCGGCTGTTGAACGGTAAATATGCCCACCGACAGATCTTGCCCAATTCCAAGTATTTTCAAAACCCCAGTTACACATTGAGAATAATATTTCTCTTCCCGAAGCTTTAAGCGCATTGCTCATTGTAAGGTATGCATTTTTGCAATTTGCGGAATGTGGGAAATTGCAAAAATCGTATTTTAAAAAGTCAACGCCCCATTCTGCAAAGGTTTTGGCATCTTTAAATTCATATCCGTAGCTTGAAGGAAAATTTCCGCAAGTTCTTACACCGGCACATGAATACATACCGAATTTCAAGCCTTTTGAGTGAATGTAATCTGCCAAATATTTCATTCCATGAGGAAATTTTTCAGGATCGGGTACAAGATAGCCGTTTTTGTCTCTGCTTTTTAAAGCCCAGCAATCGTCAATAACGACGTATTCATATCCTGCATCCTTGTATCCTTTTTCAACTATTGCGTCAGTTGTTTCAATAATAAGTTGTTCATTGATGTTTGTCCCGAAAGTATTCCAGGTGTTCCATCCCATTGGTGGTTTTTGTGCTAACATTTTTTCTTTTCTCCTTTTTATAGAAATTTATTTCATTATATCATAAAATTTTCAAAATGTCTATTGCAAAACGTATCTATTTTGTGGTATAATGTATCCTATAAATCATCTATTGACCTTCCGAACAAGCAAATTGCCCTAACCACTCTCGTTACATCGTCTGTTATTGTTTTGATATTCGTACTATTTTTAACAATTTATGCCTTGCGGATCAAACATATTTTATATGTTGCATTTATTTCAAGTATTGACAACAGAACAAAATTATGGTATAATATAACAAAAAAACGTTTAGGAGGATTGTTTTATGACAAACAATATACCATTAATAAAGAAATTAGCAAGACTGGGTGTTCTTGACACTGAACCAGTAAAATACAAAAAAGAGGGAGACATTGTAATTGAAAATAGCAATGGTGAAAATGTAAGAGTAATAGTTGATGATATACCTAACGATGAACTCTCGCTTATGATAGCTGCCGAACAACTCAAAATCACAAAATACATTAAGTCTGTCGTAAAAGGTTATGTGATAGTATGTGCCATAGCGTTAGGCATCGTGCTGCTAAATTACCTAATCCAATTAGGCTGGAATATGTAATTCATTTACAACCACCTCAATGACTTTATATGGCTAAATTTCACCACCAACGACCAAACA
>CAYPIJ010000149.1:0-4522 GCA_964410755.1 uncultured Oscillospiraceae bacterium
TTTCAATGTAGGAGTGAGCTTGTTTTTCTGTTCTTTGCTTTGAAATGGGAATTTTTGTTTCAAAGTCGATAAGCTTTGAGGTTCCTCCCGCTCCTACAGAAACAACGCTTCCTATTTCTTCCATCATTATAATGTTGTATTCGCAAAAATTTTCGTCTTTTGTAAAACCGACATTTTCGTAAGAGCCGATTGCGTTTTTTTGGCGATATATATAGTATGGTAGGTATCTGTCATTTAGCTTTTCATAAGCATAATCAAGCATTTTTCCAACTTTTTCACTTTCGTAAACTTTGCTTCTTTCCATATCGGCAGTCCTTTTTTTGCAAAGTGTGTGAATTGTTATGCTGTGGGGATTTAAAGCAAAAATTTTGTCAAAAGTGTTTTTAAAATCATCTAAATTTTCATCTTGCAAGCCTACAATCAAATCTGTGTTGATATTCTCAAAGCCGGCTTTTTTTGCATATTCAAAAGCTTCGAAAAATTGCTCTGTGGTATGTTTTCGACCTATTGCATTCAAAGTTTTTTGATTTAAGGTTTGGGGATTTATGCTTATTCTTGTAACACCGTTTTTATAAAGTATGCTCATTTTTTCAAAATTTATTGTGTCGGGACGTCCGGCTTCAACCGTAAATTCAAAAATCCCTTTAAAATCGGTTGATATTTTTTTTGTGAGAATATCAAGCTGTTCTGCACTTAAAATCGTAGGCGTTCCACCACCGATATAAACGCTGTGAACGTAAATACCGTTTTCAGCGAAAATTTCTGATGTGAAATCAAGCTCTTTTATTAAAGCGGAAAAATATTCGTCAATAAGCTTTTGACTTGTTTTTACGTTTGACATTGTAAAGGAACAATAGGCACATCTTGTTGGGCAAAAAGGAATATTTACATAGAGATTTACCGTTTTCCTTTTTAGCTTTTTGCTGATTTTTTCTTCTGCCAAAGCACATTGATAAGCAATTTCAGCCTTTTTTTCGTCAACAAAGTACGTATTTCTAAGTATTTCCTTTTGATTTTCACTATATTCCAAAACAGTTTTTGCAGGGCGTATTCCCGTCATAATTCCAAAGGGCAATTTTTTGTTTTCTGCCTTGTAGATTATTCTTTTTAATGTAAGCGGAATATTATTTTCCAAAATGTTTTTTCGGTAAGTCTTGCCGTTTCGGATTATTGTAACATCATTCTCTGATATTTCAAAATTATAAGAAATATCAGCTATTTTTTCTTCTTTTTCAACCTCAATATCGGGATAAATCATTTTTAAAAGGTTGTAAACTCCGTAATAGTAGCTTTCTTTTAAGCTTCCGATGTAAATTTTCATATTAATACATAAAAATCCCGTTGTGAATTTTTTCTTCTCCTATTGAAGTGGAAAAGCCATGCCCGGGATATACCTTTGTATCTTCGGGAAGCAAAAAAAGCTTATTTATAACTGAATTTTTTATTTCTTCCAAAGAGCCTGTGAAAAAGTCCCATCTTCCTACTGTTTGCAAAAACAATGTGTCACCGCTGAAAAGGGTATTTTCGCAAAAATAACTGACAGAGCCTACAGTATGCCCCGGAGTTTCAATAACCTTAAAATTCATATTTCCCACAGTAACAATATCGTTTTCCTTTACGAAAATATAGTTTATGGGATTTTTAAATTCCATACAATCGTGGTTCCAGCTGTCTTCAATAACGATTTTTTCCTTTTCGTTTATGGTAACGGAAACATTATATTTTTTGCTTAATTCCTCTGCTTTTCCAATATGGTCGAAATGTCCGTGTGTCATAAGAATTGCTTTTACTTCAATTTCGTTTGTTTCGATAAAGGAAATAATTTTTTCAATGCTTCCTCCTGGATCTATAATTGCACCTTTTTTTGTTTCGTCCCAAACAATGTAGCAATTTTCCTGATATTCTGCTGTTACTATTCTTTTTACTTCCAAAAAAATTCACTCCCGATTTAGTCTTATCTTTATTATAATATAAAAAACGAAAAAAAGCAATAGTATTTTTCACATTTTGTAATTTTAACGGATTTTTATATCAATATTCCATATAAATATGATTTTTTATGTGATTTTTGCAAATAAAAAATCCGTAGGAAATCAATCCTGCGGAAAATTTTCATTGTTTTAAGTACAAAATAATTATTCTGCTGCTTCGTCATTAGTGTCAGTCTCGTTCTGAGCACTGTCATCTTCAGCGTTGTTTTCATCATTTTGTACATCTTCTTTGTTTGCAGTAGCATCTTCATTTGTTGCTTGCTGTTCTGTTTGTGTTTGTTTAGCTGCTTCCAAAGCTGCTGCTTCTTTTGCTTTTTCTTCGCTTGTAATAACAAGATTAAGAGAAATTGAAGAAACAAGGAACAAAACAGCCACGATAGCAGTCCATTTTTTAAGCTTAGCATCAATTGTTCTGCCTTTGTTTTTGCCGAAAAATGTTTCAGCTCCGCCTGCAATACTTCCCGACAATCCTCTTTGTGAGCCGTGTTGGAACAAAACAACCACTACAAGAATAAGTGAAAGTACAATCTGAATTCCTACAATTACATATTTTAATGCTGTCATTATAAAATCCTCCAAAATTATGATTTTTTTACGTTTTTTAATAAATTTTACAAAATGCGAAATACCGCAATATATTAGTCACTAAGTTATAATATCATACTTTTGAAAAAAAATCAAGCCCTTTTTCAAAAAAACTTCATTTTTTTACTTTTTATTTTGAAAAATACATTATTTTTGGTTAGAAATTTGTAAAATATCACTTTTTTTGTATTGACAAGCCTTTAAATCTATGGTATTATATAATAGATGTAAAGTAAGCATTGAAAAAATGCTTTCAATATAAACGGAAAAGAGAAGATAATTTTGAAAAAAGCAGTAAAAACCGTAGGTTTTATGTTTATAATGATACTTTTGGCAAAAGTATTGGGTCAAGTGAGGGAAATGTTTATTGCTTCCGCATTCGGTGCGGGAGGAATTGCCGATGCATATTATGCCGCAAGTACTTTGCCTCTTAATTTGTTCGACATAGTTTTCGCTTCTGCGATAAGCTCGGCATTTATCCCTGTTTACAATTCCTTTGTGGAAAAAGACGGGATTGAAGAAGGAGATATATTTGCGTCAAGCTTTGTAAATGTTATTTTTACAGGCTCTGTTGTAATAAGTGTTATTCTTATGATATTTGCAGGCGGTCTTGTGAAAATTATGGCACCCGGTCTTTCGGGAGAAGTGTACAGCCTTGCCGTACAGCTTACCGTTATAATGATGCCCATAATAGTTTTTGCTTCATTAACTTTTTGTTTCACCGGAATTTTGCAATCAAAGGGCGAATTTAACATTCCTGCAATTATAAGTATTATTTCAAACGGTGCCGTTATAATATACCTTATATTTTTCAACAAATATTTCGGTATATACGGTCTTGCCGTTTCGCTTCTTATAGGTTGGGGACTTCAATTTGCCGTTCAGCTTCCTTCTGCATACAAAAACGGTTTTCGTTACAAAAAAATATTTTATCATAAAGGCTTGAAAGATGTTGTAAAATTAGCTTTGCCGGTATTGGCGGGAACGTGGATTCAACCTATTTCCAATATGATAAACAACGCTTACGCATCGTCATTGGATAGGGGAATTTCATCTTTAAATTACGCTTCAAAGCTTTATCTTATTGTTTCAACTGTTTTTACTGTAAGCGTAACAAACTATGTTTTTCCGCTTTTGTCGAAGCAATCTGCTTCGGAAAACGAAAGCGATTACAAAAAAACACTTTGTGCTTCGTTTAAAATAATAGTTGCGGTACTTATTCCCATAAGTGTTCTTATGTTGGCTTTACATACCCCGATTATTGAAATAATTTACAAAAGAGGAAGTTTTGACGATGAAGCGGTAAGGCTTACAGCAGGCGCATTTTTCTGGTATTCCGTGGGAATAATTTTCTATGGTGTTCTCGACCTTTTAAATAAAGCTTTTTATGCCAGAAAAAACAGTATTGTTCCTGCTTTAACGGCAGTCAGTGCAATACTTATAAATTTTGTGCTTTCATATTTCTTGAAAAATCTTATGGGAATTTACGGACTTGCTTTATCGGCGGCACTTGTTTATGCATATATGGCAATTGTGCTTTTTGTTGCACTTAACAAACAAGTAAAATTTATTTGTGCAAAAGATATTTTCTTTTTCTTAAAGGCTTTGCTTTACGGGATTGTTTCTTTTGTTGGGACAAAATGGACTTTTTCACTTTTAAATCCTATTGACACAAATCTTATTTTCAAAATAGCAAGAACAGGAATAAGTTGTGTTGTGGGAATTGGAATTTACGGGATATTTATAATAATCTTTGAAAGAAATTTACTTAAGGAGTTGAACAGAAATTGAAAATGATAACACAGCTATACAACATTTTTTCCGAAAGTGCGTTATATGCTTTTGCAAGAAAAATATATTTTCTTTTGTATAATGCTTTTAGAGAAACCTTTATATACAAGCTTTTTTTCACAGATGTAAAAAACGGTTCCTACGAAGCTTCGTTT
>CAYPIJ010000150.1:0-4485 GCA_964410755.1 uncultured Oscillospiraceae bacterium
TTTACACTTTTTTCAAGTGAAGGATAAAAATCTTCGAGTTTTTTCGTTACAGGGTATCTGATATCACATAAAATTTCACCGTGGCTGCAATCCGCATTTACAATTGCGGGATTAAAAGTAAGTTCACCGGACGGTTCGTCGGAAATATCAATACCTAAATTTTCTTTCGTTAAATCTGCCAAAAAGTCAACAAAAGGATTTTTAGCTTTTGAAGAAATTTGTTTTGCAAGCTTTAAAAGAGCATTTTCGCCATTTTGCGGTTCTGAAGCATGAGATGCAATTCCAAAAGCTTCGTGTTCTTCATTGTTTACAACACATTTGGCATGGTCGGGAACAATATTTATTACATGACCGCCCGAAAAGGAAAAGCTTTTATCATCAATATTGTAATTGCAATTGATTTTAATTTTAAGCATACCTTTTTCTGCAAAAACGACAGGAAATTCTCCATCGGGAGTAAAACCGAGAGTTGGCTCTTTTTCTGTTTTTTTGTATCTTTCAATACATTCCCATTTTCCCGTTTCTTCGTCACCGCCCATAATAAGACGAATACCTTTGTTCAAAGGAATACCGCTGTCCTTTATTTCTTTCATTGCATACAAGCTCATCATTGCGGGACCTTTGTCATCAATAATTCCTCTTGAATAATATTTATCGTCTTTTACACTAAGACCAAAAGGTTCAAAATCCCATTCGCCGTCAGCAGCAACAACATCAAGATGTGTTAATATTCCTATAAAATCTTCTTGATTACCAAAATGAATATATCCACAATATCCATCAAGATTTTTTGTTTCAAAACCAAATTTATTTCCAAGATTGAGCATATATTCAATTGCATCGTTTACACCTTTTCCCAAAGGTGCATTTTTTGTTTCTTCTCCGCAATCGCCTCTTACTGTTTTTATTTTTAAAACACCGTCTAAATCTTTTAAAAATTCTTTATTTTCACTTATCATATTTCTCATTCTCCTATCTCATTACAAATCCTGTTTTTTGTTTATAAAATTCTACCGTCATTTTATATCTGTCGTAATCGATTTTTGCATTTGGATATAATTCTTCCATTTCTTCACACAAAGTTCTTATAAGAATTTTAATTTCGTTTTCGTTAAAAGAAAATTTATGTTCTTCAAAATACATAAAGTCTTCCGATTTATCCAAAACAAAGCTAAAGGTTTCTTGCCCTCGAACTTCGTATCGTTTAGGATAGAAAATCCTTGCAAATGTGTTAAACGCAACAACTTCAATTCTCGGATAATTTTCATATTTTTTCAAATCTTCAAGAAGCCTTTCCACAATAACGGAATGCTGTAAAACATTTTGATTAACTTTATATTTTAAATCTTTTTTCGTATCATTATAAAAGAGAATTGCAATCAACAATATGCAAACCAAAATAAAAAATATAAAAAATCCGTCTTCTGCCAAATCAAGCATACGAATTTTATCGAAAAACTTATCTTCGGTCAAATTCAAATCCTACCACCCTCATAAATTCATTTGCTATAAGTAACGCTCCCGTTTGATTGGGATGCACTCTGTCCCATGTAATATAGGAAGAATGCCTTTTTTCCAAATATTTATCAAAAACTTCTTGTAAATCCACACACAAAAGACCGTACTCCTCTGCAAGTTTTTTAACAATCCGTGTATATTCGTCCATACGCTTACGCATCATATCTTCTTTCAAAGGCTCCATATAATAAGGCGTCATAAGAATTATGCCTTTTACCTTGTCCTTTGTTTTTTCAATGAGCTCTCTGTAAGTTTTTTCATACAATTCAAGAGAAATGTTTTCTTCAGCAATATACGGTGAGTCAAATTGTCTCCATACATCGTTTATACCAATGCAAACCACAACCCAATCGGGATTAAGATTAAGTGCATCTTCTTGCCATCTTTCTTTAAGATTTAAAATGTTGTTACCGCATACGCCCATATTTGTAATTCTTAGGTTAAGCTCCGGATAAAAAGCATTGAAAAAGCTATCAAGCAATCTCACATAAGAATTAACGTTACCGCTTCCGTCATGAAGTCCCTCTCCGTAAGGTCTTTTTCTTCCAAAATCGGTAACGGAATCTCCCATAAAAACAATTCTTTCATTTTCTTTAAATAACATCTGTATATACCTCCAAATAGTTAAAATAACATAGTTTCTCTTGAAAAATTATATTCTTTCCATAATTAAATCCGCCAATTTCTGCGGATTGTCAAAAAATCCGTGGGGATGATGTCCCTGCATTTCTCTCGGAATAACCAAAAGCAAATCTTCATTCCCTTTATAGGCATCGGCAAAAATCCTACCGTTTTTGTTGTAATCAACAGTGCAGTCTTCTGTTCCGTAAAGCATTATAATGGGAATACGATTTTCAATTAATGACGGAATGCGATTCATAGGCTGTTCATCGAGGGTAAAAAGCTTTGCTCTTGTAATACCGGGATATGATTTTAAAAATTCATTTTCCCAAATATCCTCAAATTTTCTAAAATCTCCGGGACAATCCAAAAAATTCAAAACAGGTGCATCAATAAACATACACGCCACACATTCGGGATAATATCCCGCAAAATTGACAGCGTGAGCACCACCGCAACTCATTCCAATCGGTACACATTTATCTCTTAAACCGTATTTTTCTGACAAAAACTTAACAAAATGTGCTTTTGCTTCGCAATCCTCTTTAGTTGCAAACCTCGAAATATTTTTCAAATATGCTGCATGGAAGCCTCTTTTTAAAAGTTCAATTTCCGTGTTCGGAAACGCATCCCAATATTCCGTTTTCAACGTCCAATTTCCGTTAGGTTCTGTATTGGGAAACACAAGTATTGCTTCATGTCCCTCAAATTCAAATTCAATTTTTTTAAACCCGTGCCATAATGAATTCATTTGTAAATCACCTTTCATATTTTACCACATATATTCAAAAATGTCAACACAAAAACAAAAAACATAAAAATTTCTTTATTTTTCAACAATTTCTTTCGGTATTTTTCTGTCTTTAAAATAAAATTCTTTATCGTGTTCATTAATTTTTCTTAAAACCTTGCAAGGATTTCCCACTGCAACAACATTATCCGGAATATCCTTCGTTACAACGCTACCTGCACCGATTACAACATTATCTCCGATAGTAATTCCCGGAAGAACAATTACGCCTGCTCCCAACCAACAATTTTTACCGATATGAACGGGAATATTGTATTGATATGTTTCTTCTCGCAATTTCGGAAGTATTGGGTGACCTGCGGTTGCCACAACAACGTTGGGACCGAGCATAGTATTATCACCGACGTAAATATGAGTATCGTCAACCATAGTTACACCAAAATTAAAGTATATATTTTTGCCCAAATGTACATGACTGCCACCGAAATTTGAATGAAAAGGCGGTTCAATATAGCAATTTTCGCCTATTTCTGTAAACATTTCTTTCATAAGCGCATTTCTTTTTTCCATTTCTGTTGGACGTGTCATATTAAAATCGTAAAGTCTGTCAAGACATTTTAACTGTTCTGTCATTATTTCTTCGTCACCGGGTAAATAAAGCTCCCCGGAAAACATTTTTTCTTTCATTGTACTCATTTTTGTTTCTCCTAAAAAATTATTACACCGCATATTGTAACATAAAGCAAAGAAAAAGTCAAGCAAATAAACAAAAACTTAATTTTAAATAAAGCTTATGGGATATTTTGTAGGTGGAAAACCTGTTATTTTTTTAAACACTTTTGAAAAATAAAATACATCGTTAAATCCGCAAAGCTTTGAAATTTCAGTCACGGAATATCGGTTTGTAGCCAATAATTCCTTTGCATAATCTATTTTCATATTTGTTACAAATTCAACAGGAGACATTTTATATGCTTTTTTAAAAAGTTCGCTGAAATATGCATATTCAAGACCACTTACTTTACAAAGCTCTCGGTAATTAAAATCGGAAGATTTATAATTTTTTATAATATAATCGTAAGCAAGGCTCATATAGTTTTTTTGAGTTTTGGACAAATATTCGTTTTGATTTTTTTGAAGATGAAAAAGAATATCGTAAAAAACAGACATAGCTTTTTGGTAGTAGCCAAGTTCTTTTTTATTCCAAACATCGTAAAGTTTGAAAAACTTATCTTCAAGCTTTTTATTGTTGTAAATTCCCACAGCACTGTCATAATAAAAATCTCCGTCAAAATATACATCGAAGCACAAGGTTGGTCTTTCAATATTTTTTACAATATACTCCCCTGCCCATTCACCTTTTTGCAAAAAGCGAAGCGAACCGGGGCAATCTTTCATTTTAGTATTGGAAAATTGCACTTCATTTTCACCTTTTACAAAATAAATAAGTTCACTTGTACGAAGTGAAGTACAATACTTAATAGTTTTCGGTCCTGTAACATCAGAAAATTTTTCAACGGAATATATTTTATTTATCGTAATTTTTTTGTTTTCAAATTCATTCATTATTTTGTCCGCCTTTTCTTAATTTATAT
>CAYPIJ010000151.1:0-4365 GCA_964410755.1 uncultured Oscillospiraceae bacterium
CTATTTCTTCTTCAACAATTTTTTTCTTTAAATTATATTCTTCAAAAAAATTCATATTTCTACTCCGCACTTACAAAATCCGTTGCTGTAACTTGCCCGTTTTGCTCGGTGATTTTCTTCACCTTTACTTGTGCTTCATCAAGCTTTTTTTGTAAAAAAGCGGAAAGCTCCGTTCCTTTTGTAAAAAGCTCCATGGAACTTTCCAAAGGCACATCTCCTTTTTCCAAAGCAACAACTATTTCTTCAAGCGCTTTCATACCTTCTTCAAAGGTCATTTCTTTTTTTTCTGCCATTTTTTCACGTCCTTATATTTTATCGGAAATTTGGGTGCTTTCCACCCTACACTGTGCTTTTCCATCGTCGAAATTTATTTTAAGCACATCGCCTGTTTTAATTTTTTTCACAGTGGAAACAGGCTTTCCATCTTCGTCAACTGCCATTGAATATCCTCTTTTTAAAATTTTAAGCGGACTTAACGCGTCAAGCTTAGACACATTTCTTATAAATCTTTCGTTTTCTTTCGTAACGGAATTTATAAATGCTTTTTCCATACGCATTGTAAACGAATCCACAGTAAGCTGTTTTACATTGTAAATTGCAAGGGGATTTTTCATAACATCTCTTGATTTTAAGTTATCAAGAGCCTTTTGTGCATTTTCCACCTTATTCACAAGTGACGTATAAAGCCTTGTATCCACAATTTTCAAAAACTTTTTAAGTTCGGTTGCAGACGGAACGGCTATTTCAGCCGCAGCGGAAGGAGTGGGTACTCGTCTGTCCGCAACAAAATCCGCAATTGTAAAATCCGTTTCGTGACCTACAGCGGAAATTACCGGCGTATTCATTTCATATATGGCTTTTGCTACAATTTCTTCGTTAAAAGCCCATAAATCCTCAATTGAACCGCCGCCACGCCCGGTTATTACCGTATCTACCTTGCCGTCAAAAAACTTAAGTCCCTTAACAATATCCTGTGCCGCTCCCGGTCCTTGAACAAGCACCGGATACAAATAAACTGCCGTATAGGGAAAACGCCTTTTTAAAATATTTAAAATATCTCTGATGGCGGCGCCTGTTGGCGACGTTACAATTCCGATTGTATTTGGATATTTCGGTATCGGCTTTTTGTGTTCCGCTGAAAAATACCCTTGTGCTTCAAGTTTTTTCTTTAACTGCTCGTAAGCTATATACAATGCCCCCACACCATCGGGAATCATTTCGTTTATGTAAAGCTGATACTGTCCGTCACGTTCAAAAACACCCACTTTGCCTGTTGCAATAACCTGCATACCGTTTTCGGGCATAAATTTAAGATTTTGAGCATTCATTCTGAACATAACCGCTCTGATAACACCTTTATCGTCCTTTAAAGACATATAAAGGTGTCCCGAGGAATGATATTTAAAATTGGAAATTTCACCTTTTACCGAAACCTTTTTCAAAATAAAATCGTTTTCAATAAGTCCTTTTATGTAAAGGTTAAGCTCCGCTATTCCAAGTACATTCATTCTTTGTTACCGAGCTTTCTTATGTAAGCTCCCAAAATACCGTTGATAAAGGCTTTTTCCTTATCTTCACCGTATTTTTCCGAAAGCTTAACCGCTTCACTTGCGGAAACTCCGTTGGGAATATCCTCTTCAAAAGTTATTTCGTAAACAGCAACTCTCAAAATGCTCAAAGTTGTTGCCGAAATACGTTCAAACGCATAATTGCGAGCATTTTCTTTTATAACTTCGTCTATTTTTTCAAGATTTTCTTTAATTTTGCAAACCTTATCTTTTATATATTTTCCGTCTTTTTCGGAAATTTCATTGTCTTCGATATAATAATCGAGAATTTCTTCGTTTAACTCCTCAAAAGAAGTCATAGAAAAAACTATTTTGAATATATTTTCTCTTAATTCACTACGTTTCATAAAGCTGCTGCCTTTCCAAAAAATATTAGTTTTCTTCGTTTTCCTCTTTCGTGTATACACCGCTTACAACAACGGCAACGTCCTCAACCTTGAAGCCTATCATATTTTCAAGGGCATCTTTTACTTTAAGCTGAACATTTCTTGCAACCTCATTTATGTCAAATCCGTATTTTACAATTATTTTAACGGTTACGTTTACTCTGTCCTCTTTATAGTCGATAACTATTCCCTTTGTTAAAAGCTTTTTCGAATAATTACCTGTTTCTTTGTCCTCCGCTATGGAGTAAACGCCCTCAATATCGTTAAGAGCCATACCTGAAATAACGGAAATAACCTCGTTACTTACCTTTACTTCACCGTTTTTATCATTATGAAGAATTTTGTTTTCGTCCATTTTTTAGTCCTCCCAAATTTATATTAAAATTTTGTTTTCGTTTAATGATACATCTTTTTAGTATATTATATCACACTTTTACGCATATTTCAAATATTTTTTCAATATTTTTTAATTTTCATACATTTTTTTCTAAAAAGTGCTCATATTTATACCAAAAGAAGTATAAGCGGTATTGTTACGATTGATAAAATCGTGGAAAAAGACACAACCTCCGCCGCATATCCCGGATCGCAATTATATTTCGATGCAAAAAGTGTGGTATTTGTTGCAACAGGGCAAGAAGCGGAAATCAAAACCGCTTTTGTAACACCGGGATCTGTATTGAAAATTTTTGTAATTGCAACAAATATCAAAGGCATCAAAATAAGTCTTATGAATGTTGTTTTATATATTTCGAAATTCAAAAATGTCTTTTTTAAGTCTATTCTTGTTAAAAAAGTTCCCAAAACTATCATGGCAAGAGGTGTATTAAGACCTGCAATGTAGTTAAGCGTTTCCTCAAAAACACCCGTGAGGCGTACTTGAAAGAAGAAAAACAGCAAGCTAATTACCGCACCTATAACACCGGGATTTATAATTGCTTTTTTTAAAGATATTTGGCTTTTATCCTCGGTAAAAACATAAACTCCGTGAATCCAATAGAGAATTGTAAAAATTATAAGATAAGCCGACCCAAAAAACACTCCGTCACTTCCCAAAGAAGCGTTTAAAAGCGGAATTGCCATAAATCCGCAATTGGAATACACGCTTGCAAAACGATTAATTCTGTAATGGTTTGTCGGTTCTTTTTTAAATACGAACGTAACAAGCAAAATCCCTATAAAATGAATTAAAATCGCAAGAGAAAAAGCAATTAAAAGATTTTTCAAAAGTCTCATTTCAAAATCTCTTTGATACGCTTTTATAACAACCGCCGGTGTAACAAGCCCCAAAAGAATATTCGTAATTTGCTTCGTTCCTCTTTCGTCCACAAGCTTCATTTTTCCAAAAATAAAACCTGTAAGAATAAGCAAAAAAACAATGGCAACCTGTCCTACAATAATCTGTGAAAACTCCATAACAAAAAAATCCTTTCAAATATTCAAAAATAGGCTGTAAAGCAATTTTACAGCCAAATTTTATTAGTTAGATGTAATGTCGGCAACAGCCTGATTAATAACCTTTCCGTCTGCTTTTCCTTTAAGCTCCGCCATAACCGCTTTCATAATCATACCTTTGTTTTTTGTTGCCAAAACATCGGCAAATTTATTTTGCAAAATTTCTTTTACTTCGTCATAGTTCAAAAGCTTGGGTGCATATTTCGAAATTATGTCGTAATTTTTTTGGTAAAGCTCTTTTAAATCTTCTCTTGAATCGGGGCAAGTATCTATTTGCTCTTTTAACGATTTCAATTCTTTCAAAATAACTCTGTCAACCAATTCTTCGGGAATATCTTCTCTTGTTCCCTCGTCTATAGCCACTTTTTTAATTGCCGCAATCGCTGAAGATATGGCATCTTTTGTTACCTTGTCTTTTTCTTTCATTGCAGTAATCATATCTTTTCTCAATGTTTCAATATTCATTTAAAATTGCCTCTTTTCTTAAAATTTCAATTTTTTTATTCCGCTGTAACACTCTTTACAAATATGTTTTCCGTTAAATTCTTTCAAATCGTCGATTTCACCGCAAAAAGCACATCTGTTTTCAAGTCTTTTTAAAACAACGTTTCCGTTTTCTTCCAAAACAAAGCTAACCATGTCGCCGTTTTCAACACCCATATATTTTCGTATTAACTTCGGCAATACAATTCTGCCAGTTTTGTCTATTATTTTTTCTGCATCGCTCATTTTTTCCTAACCATCCCTTTTTGTTTTTTCTACATTATAACACTATTTTTTCATATTGTCAATAGTATTTTGAGAAAAATTGTCGTTTTTTGCCAATTTTTTCAATAATGCGTCACATAAGGAATTTTTTTCGTTTTTTTCGCCATCAATTACAAAATCCAAAGCATAATCCAAAACTTTTTTAATGTCTTTTCCGCAATACCCCATTTTCAAAACATCGTTTCCGT
>CAYPIJ010000152.1:0-4353 GCA_964410755.1 uncultured Oscillospiraceae bacterium
GTATAATTAAATGTATATATCAAAAAACAACCCGATTGGGAGGGATAACAGTTATGAAAATTTCAACGGAAATCGGTTCCGCATCAAAAAATGTGGGTGAAGAAAAAGCAGTTGAACTTATTGCAAAAGCAGGCTTTGATGCTTGGGATTTTTCCATGTTTAATATGTGTGCTTACGATTGGGCAACAAATACAATAAATTCCGCCAATACTCACCCTTTGGCAACAAACGACTACTTAAAATTCGCAAGAAAATTAAGAAAAATCGGTGAAGACAACGGAATTTTGTGCAACCAATCACACGCACCATTTCCATCTTATGCACCGGGAATTATGCCATACTTAAAAAGGGCAATTGAATGCACTGCCGAAGCAGGCGGAAAAATTTGCATAATTCACCCTTGCAACAGCAAAACACCCAAGGAAAATGCAGAAATGTATTTTGAACTTTTGCCATTTGCAAAAGAATGCGATGTAAAAATCGCAACTGAAAATATGTGGAACTGGGATAACGAAAAAGACAGAGCTTCCTTTGCCGCTTGCTCAACCTCGGAAAGCTTTCTCGACCACTTAAAAGCGGTAAATGACGATTATTTCGTTGCTTGTCTCGACTTGGGACATTCCGAAATGATGGGCGATGACGCTTCTGCAGAAGGTATGATTTTGGCTTTAAAAGACAAATTACAGGCACTTCACATTCACGATAACGACAGATGGCACGATTCACACCAAATTCCGTTTTCTATGGATATGGATTTTGAAAAAATAGTGAAAGCTTTGAAAAAAATCGACTACAAAGGCTATTTCACATTGGAAGCTGACCAATATATCGGAAAATGTGACGAAGAAACAACATTCAAACGTATTGTTGACTTAAAAAACGCCGTAAGAAAAATGGCTGATATGTTTGAAGAACTTTAAGAAGGAAGTGAAAAAATGAGATGTCCCTATTGCGGTTCGGGAGAGAGCAAAGTTGTTGATTCCCGTCCCATTGCAGAATCAAATGCCATAAAAAGGCGTCGAGAATGTACAAAGTGCGAAAAAAGGTTTTCCACTTACGAAAGAGTTGAAACTTTCCCCATTGTTGTAATTAAAAAAACAGGCGAAAGACAGCAATTCGACAGACAAAAGGTTATTATGGGAATGGTTCACGCTTGTGAAAAAAGGCCTGTAAGCTTGGAAAAAATCGACCTTATGGCAACGGAAATAGAAACACACCTTTCCAATCTTATGATAAGCGAAATCGAAAGCACGAAAATCGGCGAGCTTGTTATGGATAAATTAAAAGAAACGGACGAAGTTGCCTATGTACGCTTTGCTTCCGTTTACAGACAATTCAAAGATATAAACACGTTTATGGAAGAGCTTCAAAAGCTCTTGAAAAAATAGATAAAGAAAAAGGAGAATTTAAAATGTCAGGACATTCAAAATGGTCAAACATTAAACACAAAAAAGAAAAATCCGATGCACAAAAAGCAAAGGTTTACACCAAATTGGGCAGAGAAATTGCAGTTGCCGTAAAATCGGGCGGTCCCGACCCAAGCATTAACGGAAAGCTTAAAGATATAATCGCAAAAGCCAGAGCAAACAATATGCCCTCGGAAAACGTTCAAAGATGTATTAAAAAAGCAGCAGGCGGAGACGATACTGCAAATTACGAAGAAGTTGTTTACGAAGGCTACGGTCCTTCAGGGGTTGCCGTTATCGTTGAAACTCTTACGGACAACCGTAACAGAACAGCCGCAGATGTACGTCATGCTTTCGACAAATTCGGCGGTAATATGGGTGCAACAGGCTGTGTTAGCTGGTCTTTCCAAGAAAAAGGCGTAATCGTTATTGAAAAAGCAAGCAACATGGACGATGACGAAATGACAATGGAAGCTCTCGATTTGGGAGCGGAAGATTTTGAAGTTATGGAAGAAGCTTACGAAGTAACAACTTCTCCGGAAGACTTTTCCGCTGTAAGAGATGCCTTTGAAGAAAAAGGCTACAGCATTTTGGAAGCCGAAGTTTCAAAAATTCCGGACAACTACACAAAACTCACCGACGAAAAGGACATTCTTGCAATGCAAAGAATGATTGACCTTTTGGAAGAGAACGACGACGTTCAAAACATCTACCACAACTGGGAAGAGTAATTTTTAAACATTCAAACGGAACTGCCAAAGAAAATATTTGCGGTTCCGTTTTTTTAATCTTTAAATATCGCCAAACGCATTCCCGCTTTCAATTCGTTTGTTTCTATATTATTAAGGTTTAAAATTTCGTAAACGGTTTTTCTCACATCTTTATTTTCAGGTGTATGTTCACAAGCAATTGACCATATTGTATCGTCGCTTTCAACCGTGTAGAAAAAGTAATTCATATCGGCATCTTTTTTTTCTGCCGCTCCCGTAATAACGGAAAAACTTACAACTCCCATAAGTATAAACAAAGTTATTATTCCCAATACCATTTTTCCTCTTACTGTTAATTTCATAATTTATACCTCCAAACATTTGTTCGTGTATTGTTCGACAGAAAGCGAACATTTTTTCTCTTTGTTCGTATTATAACACAAACATCTGTTCGTGTCAAGTCTTTTTTTGAAAAAAATTTAAAAAAATGCGAACAAATGTTTGACTTTTTAAAAAATATGTGCTATAATAGTAGCAGGAATAAGATTTTTTTAAAAAACAAGAAGGTGAAAAAATGGAATTAACAAAAAAACAACAGATTATATACGATTTTATATGTACCTATACGGAAGATAACGGCTATCCCCCCAGTATGAGAGAAATTTGTAACGGTGTGGGACTTAAATCCACAGCCACCGTTTACAACCACATTGAAAATTTAAAAAGATTGGGCGTTTTGGATAAAACATCAACAAAAAACAGAGCTTTATCCATAGTTAAACACGAGGACGAGGAAGAAAAAGAAGAAGACAGCCTTGCAAATATCACAATTACGCCCGACCAAGAAATTGCCAATGTTCCCGTTATCGGAAACGTTGCCGCCGGTCAACCCATATTTGCAACGGAAAATTTTGAACGTACTTTTCCATTGCCCATGGATATGGTTGGAAACGATGAAACATTTATGCTAAAAGTAAAAGGCGAAAGTATGATTAATGTGGGGATTTTTGACGGCGACTATATAATAGTAAAACGTCAACCCACTGCTCACAACGGAGATATTATTGTGGCTTTGATTGAAGATGAAGCCACCGTAAAAACATATTATAAAGAAAAAGACTATTTCCGCCTGCAACCCGAAAACGACTATATGCAACCAATTATCGCAACTGAAATCACCGTTTTGGGAAAAGTTACCGGCTTAATCAGAAAATTTTAAACACAAAAAACATTATAAAGAAGAACCCGGCTTTTGCAAAAAGCCGAGTTCTTGGGTAATTTTGCAAGGGTTTTCGTCGTATCCCTTGCATTATTCGTTTTTAGAAAATTTGTCCCGATAGTTTTAACTTTTTCTTATGGGGAAAGGTTTTATCAAATTTTTCTACTTCTTTTTCGTCTGCAAAATATCCTTGCGGAGTGGCATATTCCCCGGTTATATCTTTCAAATAATCGGGTATAAGCTCTTTGCAAAGAAAAAATGAAGAATCAGCGTCTTTTGGCAAGCCGTGGTAACGTATTTTGAAATCGCTTGCATAGGAAAAACCGCTTTTTCCATAAAAGTCGATATTCCCCTCAAAGCACACCGCACCAAAACCAAGCTCTTTAGCTTTTTGCAGAGAATAATCAAGCAAAATTTTGCCGTATCCCTGCCTTTTCAACTCAGGTGCTATGCAAATCGGTCCCATTGTCAAAATAGAAATGTCTTTTTTGCTATCAGCCTTTATAACGGCTTTCACAAACACGTTTTGACCTATAATTTTGCCGTCCTTTTCCATAACAAAATCAAGCTCGTGAACAAAATCCGAATCCATACGCAGTTGATTGAGTACATAGTGTTCAAGGCAACCGGGTCTGTAAACATTCCAAAATGCTTCTCTAACCAAATTTTCAACTTCTCGATATTCTTCTTTTCTTTCCAAACGAATTAAACAGTCATTTTTACTCATTATTTTTTCCTCCCTGTAATTGTTGACCGCAATATGGGAAGCTTATGCGGAAATTGTATTACACAGCCTCCCGACTATGCTACAATATCCAAGGTGTTGTTTTTCTTCAAACAGCAATACTCCTTAAAATAAAATTTTATATAATCAAGCCTTTCGTCAGGATTAACTAAGTAGACATTATTTCATTCAATTCAAATAATTGTACTAATTTGATTATCCTACATTATGATACACCTACTTTCTATATATAAGTGTAGCAAGTTTTTTCTAACTCGTCAATTTTTTTACATA
>CAYPIJ010000153.1:0-4341 GCA_964410755.1 uncultured Oscillospiraceae bacterium
GGAAATCCCGATGCCGATATTATAGATGTTTATGAGGCAATTGATATGTTTTTGCCGGGAATGTTTGCATATCGTTCAATTTTAAATGGTGGTATTTCTATGGATATTCCAAATTTGAGGGATAAAAATCAGCGTGAAAAATGGAAAAACGATACTGCCTGCACAGACCCGAATGTAGCAGGGGATATGTTGTTGCCCACTTGTGTAAATGGGACTCCAAAAATCGAAAAAAGTGTTTATGAGGTTATAAAACAAAAATGGCTTGATAACCTTGAAGATGACAGCGGTTATAGAAATATGGCGTTCAGTCAAAGCTCGGAGGAAGAAAAATAATGTTCTGCTATTTTATCCTTTTCGTTTCGGTTTTGCTTTTTTCTTCCCAATTTTTGTTCAATCAAAAATTCCAGGAAAAATGTGGTTCCGATTTTCAGGCTTCAATGGTATTTTCCTTTGTAAGTTCGTTTTGTGGATTTTTTGTGTTGCTTGTTGTAAATGGCTTTAAAATGGAGTTTTCTCTGTTTTCGTTTATTGTGGGGATTTTCTGTTCTTTGGTGGGAATACTGTATACATTTGCAAGCATTAAAGCATTTGACAAGGTTAATCTTTCCGTATATTCTGTTTTTGCGATGCTTGGGGGAATGCTTGTTCCTTCAGTTTACGGGATAGCCTTTAACAACGAAGAAATCACAGCTTTTAAGCTTTTGTGCTATATGTTTACCGTTTTGGCACTGCTTTTCACAATAGATTTTAAGGATAAAAAAACAGGAAAAATCTATTATGCATTGGTGTTTTTGTTAAACGGACTTACGGGAGTTATATCTGTAATACACCAGTCAAATACCGTGTATCACGTTGCGGACAGTTTCAGTTTTTTGATGCTTGCAAGAATATTGGCAACAATTATGTGTGTTCCGTTTTGCCTTAAAAATTACAATACCGTAAAAGCAATGATAACAAAAGAAACTTTTTTGTATTCTTTCGGATTTGCCGTTTTTTGCGGAGTGGGAAATCTTTTTGTTTTGATAGCACTTAAATATTTTCCCGCATCTGTTCAATACCCCATAATTACAGGCGGTGTAATGCTTGTGTCCTTGATAATAAGCATTATGCGAAAGGAAAACGTAAACCGCAAAAATATTTACGCAACCCTCGTTGCCTTTATTTCCACAATTTTCCTCGCTGTTTGAGGTGAAAAATGCATTGCCATACCACGGCAATGCATTTTTTGTTTATGTTAATTTTATTGTATTAAAAAATTATTTTTCTGCTATGAAAAATAATCTCGGCATAATTAAGAATGCTTTTCCGTCATCTAACAATGTATATTCTTCATTGATTACTTTTTGTAAATCGCTTAAAAATTCCTTTTGTTCGATTTTATTAAGCACATCAAGATAAGGTCTTAATCCGCTGCCTTTATACCATTCTATTATCATGTTCTTTTCAACAATATGATAATAATTACTTTGCCAAATGGTTATATTTTTTAAATTTTTTGTAAGAGTATTATAATATTCTTCTTGATTCATATTGTGGAAATTTTTTATTTGTTTAAGTTTTGACCATTTTTTGTCGATAAGCTTGTATAAAATTTTATAGAATTGTGATTCTTCAGTAAGCGGAATTTGTACTGCGAATACACCTCTATTACTTAATATTTTGTAAACTTCATCAATAAGCTTTTTTTGATTATCTATCCAATGTATGCAAGCATTTGAAAATATCAAATCAAAAGTACCTGTAAGTTTGTTAAAATCCATAGGAGCATATCCTTTAATAAATTCAATGTTTTGACAGTCGTTTTTTGCTTTTTTCAACATATTCTCATCCGAGTCAAAACCGATTACGGTTGAATTATTATATTTTTTTAAAAGATTTATTGTGCTGTTACCTGGACCGCACCCTAAATCGAGTATTTTTTTGAAATCACCGTTTAAGTGTGACAATAAGTCGATGCACGGTTGATTTCTTTCGTTTTTAAATTTTAAATACAATTCTGAATCCCAAGCCATAATTTCTCCTCATTAAATTTTATTGCATTTTATTTCACAACGATAAATTCAGTATTTTTAAGTTTATTTTTTGTCTCTTCTTTAAAGTTGTAATCACTTATGATATAGTTAAGCTTTATGTCGGAGGGAAAGTATTTCGGCGATGTTCTGTTGAGCTTTCCGCTATCGATAAGCAAAAAGACTTTATCGGAATTTTCAATCATAACCTTATGGAGAAGATAATATATGTCGTTTGTACCGATTTTTCCATCGTCGGTTATTGAACCGATTGAAAAAAACATTTTATCGGCTCTGTATTTCATTGCGTTTTCAACCGTGTCCGCTCCGTCGAGCATACTGGGGATTTCAACAACCCTTCCACCCAAGCAAATTACGTTTATGTTGTATTCACTCAAATAGGATACCAATGCTATGTTGTTTGTTATAACTGTAATATCTTTTTTCTCGGTTATGTATTTTCCAATGTACTGTGCGGTTGTTGAGCCGTCAATAAAAATCGTGTCTCCGTCGTTTATAAAGGTTGATGCGGTTTTTCCGATGTTGTTTTTTGCGATTTTCATTTTGTGGTAACGAAACACAAGGGAAGTGGAAACATCGTTTGAAACTTCAACCCCTCCGTAGCTTCTTTTTATAAGTTTTTGCTTTTCCAAAATATTCAAATCTCTGTTTATGGTGGCATTGCTGTAGTGAAGTTCTTCGGTAAGAAATTTCACGGTTACATATCCGTTTTTCTTTACTATATCCATAATGTTGTTAAGTCTTTCTTGTTGATACATATTGATTACTCCAAAAAAATGATTAATGTTGATAATTTTTCAAATTTTACTAAACTACTTGCAAAAATACGAAAAATGTTGTATAATATCATTATTACATAAATATTAATATTTGTCAACAGAAATGAGGAAAAAAATTATGAAAGATTTAACAAAAGGAAATATATACAAAACCTTTATTTTGTTTGCAATTCCACTTGTTCTTACAGGATTTCTTACTATGGCTTACAACATAATAGACACCGTTATTGCGGGAAAATTTTTGGGAGAACAAGGCTTGGCTGCCGTAGGTGCCACATCTGCTTTCATAACTCTTGCTTCAAGCGTTGTTTGGGGCTTTTGTTCGGGATTTTCCATGTATATTGCAAAATTGTTCGGAGAAAAAAATTACAAAGAAATAAAATCGTCTATTTATTGCAATACCCTTATTTTCACGGTAATATGTCTTACAATAACCGCATTTACACTTATTTTCAGAAATAATATATACAATTTTTTGAAAATCGATAAATCAATTGTAAATGATGCGGGCCTTTATTTTTCCGTTTATATGGCAGGCTGGATTTTTATAATTATGAATAATTTGGGAGCTTTTATAATGAATGCTTTCGGAATAAGTCGTTTTCCTTTTGTGCTTTCTTTGGTTTCTACGGTTCTTAACATTGTGGGAAATATAACGACAATCGTTGTTTTTAAATGGGGTGTTACCGGAGTTGCTGTTTCAACGGTTTTTGCTGCCTTTGTTGTTGATGTGTTTTACTTTTGGAAAATACAAAAATGCTTTAAAGAAATGAAGGTTGACAAAGAAAAAATACATTTCAATTCCAAAAGCTTCGGGCAATCTGTGAAATATTCTTTGCCTGTAACGATTCAGCAGGTGGTAATGTACATTTCTCAAATGATAATTTCGGTTTTTATAAATGCTTTGGGGGGAGCTGCAACTGCCGGATATGCAATTGTAAGTAAAATATATTCCTTAAATTCCAATATATATCAAAATTCGGCTAAAACCTTAAGCAATTATGCGGCACAATCGGTAGGAGCAAGAAAACCTCAAAATTTAAGCAAGGGTGTAAAGGTGGGATTTGTTCAGGGAGTGGTTTTTGTGTTGCCCATACTTCTTATTTGTATTATTTTTGCACCACAGGTATGCTCGCTGTTTTTTCCCTCGGGATATGCTGATGTCAGCCTTACATATTCCGTTAATTTTTCAAGATATTTTTTGCCGTTTATAATTTTTAATGTTGTGAATAACTTGTTTCACGCATTTTACAGAGGCATAGCATCAATGAAATTTTTGATTATAGCAACGACTGTTGGTTCATTTGCCAATCTTGTTGCATCTGTAATTTTGGTTAAGTTTTACGGTATGTACGGAATTTTTGCCGGTTGGGTAATATCGTGGATTGTTGAAGCTGTATTTACCGTAATCGTTTATATAAGTGGAAAATGGAAAACACAGGAAATAAAAGAGCTTATGGAAAAATGCGAAATGAAATGATTTAAAAAATTTAAAAAAGAAAATAAAAAAGTTGCGGATATGTAAATATTTG
>CAYPIJ010000154.1:0-4337 GCA_964410755.1 uncultured Oscillospiraceae bacterium
CTTTTATATAGTATAATAGAGAATGTATTATTACATTATTCAACAAAAAAATCTACTTTTGAAGGGAGTAAACATATAATGGCTAAACATTTTTTTACATCGGAATCAGTTACTGAAGGACATCCCGATAAAATATGCGACCAAATTTCAGACGCAGTTTTGGACGCAATCTTGGAAAACGATCCAAACGCAAGGGTTGCTTGCGAAACAACTTGTACAACGGGAATTATTTCCGTTATGGGAGAAATCTCCACAACCTGCTATGCAGATATTCCTAAAATTGCAAGAAAAGTTGTTCTTGACATTGGATACGACAGAGCAAAATACGGTTTTGACGGCAATACTTGTGCCGTTGTAACATCAATAGACGAGCAGTCCCCCGATATTGCAATGGGAGTTGACAGTTCGGAAGACGACAATTCCACAGGTGCCGGCGACCAGGGTATGATGTTCGGTTATGCTTGCAACGAAACACCGGAGCTTATGCCCTTGCCTATTTCTTTGGCGCACAAACTTGCAAAAAGGCTTACAGACGTAAGAAAAGAAAACATTCTCGATTATCTCAGACCGGACGGAAAAAGTCAGGTTACGGTTGAATATGACGAAAATGAAATAAAAAGAGTTGAAGCTGTTGTTATTTCAACACAACACAGCCCGGAAGTCAGCCTTGAACAAATAAGAAAAGATATAAAAGAAAAGGTTATAGATGCAATAATTCCCCAAAACCTTATGGATGAAAACACAAAAATCTACATAAACCCAACGGGAAGATTTGTTGTGGGCGGTCCAAACGGAGACAGCGGTCTTACAGGAAGAAAAATAATCGTTGATACCTACGGCGGTTATGCACGTCACGGCGGCGGTGCATTTTCGGGAAAAGACCCCACAAAGGTTGACAGAAGTGCAGCTTATGCCGCAAGATACGTTGCAAAAAACATTGTTGCATCAAAGCTTGCTTCAAAATGTGAAGTTCAGCTTGCATACGCAATAGGTGTCGCAAAACCTGTTTCCGTTATGGTTGACACATTCTCAACAGGAGTTATAGATGACGAAAAAATTGAAAAAATCGTTGAAGAACTTTTCGACTTACGTCCCGATTCCATTATAAAAACACTTAACTTAAGAAAACCCATATACAAAAATCTTGCCGCTTACGGTCATTTCGGAAGAGAAGATTTAGGTGTAAAATGGGAGCAAACAGATATGGCGGACAAAATAAAAAAAGAAGCCGAAAAATATATGTAATCTAAAAAACGGAGACCAAACTATGATTTCTGAATTAAAAAACGTTTGTGTGAGCTTTGGCGCAAACGAAATTTTAAAAGATATAAACCTAAAAATTGAAGACAAAGACAGAATAGGACTTATCGGTGCCAACGGTGCCGGTAAGTCCACTCTTCTTAATGTTATTACAAAAAATATTGATATAACAAGCGGAGAGCTTATCAACGCACAAAAAAGAATAGGATATTTAAAGCAAAATACAGATCTTGTTTCCGATTTTACGGTTAAACAAATTTTCGAAAGCGTTTTTTCCGAGCTTTTGGAAGTTGAGAAAGAACTGAAAAAGCTTTATTCCGAAATATCACTTTACGAAGAAGGCAGTAGTGAATATAAAGCATTATTTTCAAAATATGCCAATTTGCAAACACGTTTTGAACAACAAGACGGATATAATATTCAAGTGAAAATAAACACAGTAAAAACAGGTATGGGATTTTCGGACATAGATGACGAAAGGCTTGTTTCCTCTCTTTCGGGTGGTGAAAAAACAAGGCTTTCTTTGGCTTCCCTACTTCTTTCCGAACCTGATTTATTAATTTTGGACGAGCCTACGAACCATCTTGACTTCAAAACACTTTCTTGGCTGGAAGTCTATCTTTCTTCTTATAAAGGCGCTGTTTTAATGGTTTCCCATGACCGTTATTTTTTAGATAAATGTGTAAACGAAATAGCGGAAATATATAAAGGAAATTTATGCCGTTACAAAGGCAATTACAGTAAATATGTTGTTTTGAAAGCCGAAAAGTTTGCCAATATGGAAAAGGAATATGAAAAACAGCAAAACGAAATTGCTTCTTTAAAAGAATATATTGCAAAAAACAAAGTTCGTGCCTCAACGGCAAAAAGCGCAAAAAGCAGAGAAAACATTTTGGAAAAAATGGAAATTTTGGAAAAACCTTCCGACTATTTAAAGTCAATAAAATTAAAATTCGACTATAAAAACGAACCTGTAAAAGATGTTTTGGACGTTAAAAATCTTTGTGTAAAAATAGGTGACAGAGTTTTAAAGTATAACGTAAATCTTCACGTTTTAAGAGGCGAAAAAATTGCTGTTGTAGGTGAAAACGGTATCGGAAAATCAACTCTTTTAAAAGCACTTTTGGGGCTTTCAAAGGACAGCACCGGTGAAATAAATTGGGGCGGAAACGTAAAAAAAGCCTATTTTGAACAGGAAAGCACTCTTTTACACGACGAAAAAACCGTTCTTTCTGAAATTCACGACAAGTATCCCTCCATGTATGAGGGTGAAATAAGAAGTCTGTTGGGAAAAGTTCTTATAACCGGGGAAGATATTTACAAAAATGTCGGTGTTTTGTCGGGAGGCGAAAAGGCAAAACTGAAATTCACACTTATGAACCTTGAAAAAGGCAATGTGCTTATTTTGGACGAGCCCACAAACCATCTTGACTTGAGAGCAAAAGAGGTTTTGGATAAAACTCTTTATGACTATACGGGAACAATAATTATGGTTTCCCATGACAGATATCTTTTGAATAAAGTACCAACAAAAATCATAGAAATAACAAAAGACGATATTATTTCTTATGACGGCAATTATGATTATTATTCCGAAAAGAAAAAAGATTTCCAACCTCAAAAGGCAAACGAACAAAAGGAAAATAAAGAGAAAAAAGCAAACGAAAACACATATTTTCGTTCAAAAGAGGACAGAAAAAAAGAAGTTAAAAGAAAAAATGACATAAAAGCGTTGGAAAAGAAAATTGAAGAAGTGGAAGAACTTACCGAAATTTTGCAATCTGAAATTGCCGATCCCGCTTTAGCATCAGATTTTGAAGCTTTAAGCGAAAAATGCAATAAGCTTGAAGAAATTAAAAACGAATTAAACAGTCTTTATGAAAAATGGGAGGAACTGATGAGCGATGAGTAATTTTTTAATTAAACATTTTATTAAAAACTATGAAAATGTAAACGATTTCGAAGTAAGAGAAAATTACGGAAAATTCAGCGGAATTGTAGGGATTTTTTGCAATATTTTGCTTTCTTTTTCAAAAATTCTTGCCGGCCTTTTCTTTAAAAGTGTGGCTGTGGTTGCAGACGGTGTCAATAACCTTTCCGATGCGGCAAATTCCGTAATTACACTTATAGGTTTCAAGATAGCTTCCAAGCCTGCAGACAAAGAACACCCATTCGGACACGCAAGATTTGAATATGTTTCCGGGCTTATCGTTTCTTTTCTTATAATGCTGTTGGGACTTTCCCTTTTAAAATCTTCTTTTTTAAAGATTTTCACACCGGAGCCTGTCGTTTTCAGCTTTCTTTCTGTAGGCGTGCTTATTTTTTCTGTTTTGGTGAAATTGTGGATGTACTGCTTTAACAAAAAAATTGCAACAAAAATTTCTTCCGTTACGGTTTTGGCAACGGCAAAAGACAGCTTAAACGATGTTATTTCAACAAGTGCCGTTCTTGTTTCCCTTATTGTAAGCAAAATTTTCTCTATAGAAATAGACGGTTTTATTGGAACTTTGGTTTCACTTTTCGTTATTTATTCGGGATTTGAACTTATAAACGACACTTTGAGCCCCCTTTTGGGAGAAGCACCGAAAGAAGAACTTGTGAGACTTATGGAAACCGAAATTCCAAAATATCCGTCAGTCATCGGGCTTCACGACCTTGTTGTACATAATTACGGTGAAAGCAAATGCTTTGCCACGGTTCACGTTGAAGTGCCTGCAAATCAAGATATTACAGTCAGTCACGATATAATCGATAATATTGAAAACGATTTTTACAAAAAACATAAAATACAGCTTGTTATACACCTTGACCCTGTTGAAACGCAAAACGAAGAAGTAAACAAGCTGAAAGAAGAAATAAAAACAAAAATAACCGAATTTTCTTCAGAACTTTCAATACACGATTTCAGAGTTGTTTTTGGTGATACACACAATAATGTAATATTTGATGTTGTGGTTCCGATTGATTTTTCTTTAAAAGACGAAGAAGTAAAAGAAAAAGTAAATGAAATCGTAAAAAATGCAAACAATAAAAATATTCCAATAATAAAAATCGATAAAAAATATTATGATTTATGA
>CAYPIJ010000155.1:0-4312 GCA_964410755.1 uncultured Oscillospiraceae bacterium
GTTCGGAAAACAAAAAATAGAATTAATGGAGGTTTATTTGTGAATAAAACTAAAAACAAAAAATTAAGAGTTATCCCCTTGGGCGGACTTAACGAGATTGGGAAAAACTTTACCGTTATCGAATACGGAGAATCTTCGATTATCATAGATTGCGGAATCGCATTTCCCGATGAAGAACTTTTGGGAGTTGATTTGGTAATACCGGACTTTTCTTATGTTATAAAAAATAAGCATAAAATAAAAGCTCTTGTTATTACTCATGGTCACGAGGACCATATCGGAAGTATACCGTATCTTTTGAAAGAATGCAACATTCCCGTTTACGGAACTATGCTTACCATTGGTTTGGTGCGTTTCAAACTTAAAGAACACGGACTCCTTACCACTGCAAGATTGAATCAAGTTCATGCAGGCGATATTATACAGTTTGGCGGAATGAAAGTTGAATTTATCCATACAAACCATTCAATTGCCGATGCTGTTGCAATTGCCGTTCATACGCCTTTGGGAGTTGTTCTCCATACCGGAGATTTTAAAATCGATACAACACCTGTTTCGGACGGTATGATCGATTTGGCACGTTTTGGTGAACTTTCAAAAGAAGGGATTGTTCTTTTGATGTCGGATTCCACCAATGCAGAAAGACCGGGCTATACACAAAGTGAAAGCACAGTCGGAAAAGCACTTAACAATATATTTTTAAGCTATCCCGATAAGAGAATTATTATTGCGACTTTTGCGTCAAATGTACACAGAGTACAACAGATTATTAACGCTTCCGTTCATTATAACCGTAAAGTTGCAGTTTCGGGCAGAAGTATGGAAAATATTGTTCAAGTTGCTATTGAACTCGGATATATGAAAGTACCGCACGGTACGCTTATCAGTCTTGACGACATAAAAAAATACAATGACGAAAATATAACAATTATTACAACCGGTTCTCAGGGAGAACCTATGAGCGGTCTTCACAGAATGGCATTTTCGGGACATAAAAAAGTTGAAATAGATAAAAATGACCTTATCGTTCTCAGTGCAAATCCAATTCCCGGAAATGAAAAGCTTGTTTCAACTGTAATTAATGAGCTTTTTAAAAGAGGCGCATCTGTTTTGTATGATAATGTTGCCGATGTTCACGTTTCGGGACATGCTTGTCAGGAAGAATTGAAGCTTATTCTTTCTCTTACAAAACCGAAATATTTTATGCCTGTACACGGTGAGTATAAGCATCTTCTCAATCACCGTCAGCTTGCTCTTCAAGTTGGTATGAAAGATGAAGATATATTTATTATGCAAAACGGTAACGTTTTGGAAATTGACCAAAACAAGGCTAAAGCAATGGGCAGTGTAACAAGCGGACAAGTCTTTGTTGACGGATTGTCTGTTGGTGATGTGGGTAACATTGTTCTTAGGGACAGAAAACATCTTTCACAAGACGGTCTTATTGTTGTGGTTGTTTCAATTTCGGCACAAACACATCAAATTATTGCAGGCCCTGATGTTGTATCGAGAGGTTTTGTATATATGCGTGAAAGCGAAGAACTTATGGAAGAAACAAGAAGAATTGCTAAAGAAACGCTTGATGCACTTCTTGCTCGGAATGTAACCGATTGGGCAACATTGAAAAGCGAAATAAAATCCGAACTTGGAATTTATTTCAACAAAGAAGCAAAACGTACTCCTATGATTTTGCCGGTTATAATGGAAGTTTAATTTATTTTTTAATAAAGGTGTAAATCTTATGAAACTAAAATTAATTTTAAGTATAGCAGTTTGCAAAATATTGATTTTTGCAGGAAAATTGTTTGGAAAAAAAGGTTCGTCGGCACCGGGACAAATTGCAATGAAAATTTGCCCCGATATGCTTAAAATCCTTTCTCCGAAAGTACATAATGGCATTATTTGTACTTTGGGAACGAATGGAAAAACCACAACCAATAATATGATAAATGAGGTAATTAAATCAACCGGAGCAAAAACCGTTTGTAATTCAATCGGTGCAAATATGCTTTACGGTGTTGTTACCGCTTTTGCTCAAAGTGCAACACTTTGGGGAACTGTAAATGCCGATTGGGCTGTTTTGGAAATTGACGAAGCAACAGCTAAGATTGTTTTTGATCATTTGAAGCCCGATTATATTGTTATTACAAATCTTTTCAGAGATCAGCTTGACCGTTACGGCGAAATTGACATTACAACGGAACATATTAAAAAAGCACTTGAAAAAGCAACAGATGCAACGCTTATTTTAAATGCTGATGACCCGTTGTGCAATTATTTTTCATATACAACTGAAAATAAGGTCGTAAGATTTGGCATAAATGAGCAGGTTTTAACACCACTTAACGAAACAAGAGAAGGCAGATTTTGTAAAATTTGTTCAAGTGAACTTGAATATGAATATTATCATTACAGTCAATTGGGAAAATATAATTGTCCGAACTGTGATTTTACAAGAAATGACCCCGATTACTATGCAACTGAGGTTAATTGTGACGGTAAGGTGAGCTTTAAATTTAACGATAAGTTTGAAATTCATTCAAATACTTACGGTTTCTACAATGTTTACAATATACTTGCGGCAGTTTCCGTAGGCGAAACAATTGGTTTGTATGTTCCAAATTATACCAATATTTTTAAAGAACATGAAAATCAGATTGCAAGAATGGAAGAATTTGACTTTGGAAAGCCTGTTATTTTAAATCTTGCAAAAAATCCCGCAGGTTTTAATCAAGCTATCGCAACAGTTCAAAACGATTCAAGAAAAAAAGCCGTTATAATAGGAATTAACGATTGTCCTGCAGACGGACAGGATATTTCTTGGCTTTATGATGTTGATTTTGAAAAGCTTGACAATATTTGTGCTTACGGTGTTGCAGGGAAAAGAAAATATGATATGGCTTTAAGACTTTACTATTCCGATGTTTGTGAAGACGCAAAAATATTTAATAATATTGCCGACGGTGCAATGGAATTTTTAAGAACCGAAGCTGAAGTTGTTTATTTGCTTTTGAACTATACTTTAATTTTTGAAACAGAAAAAGATTTAAAAAAAAAATTGAAGCAGTATAAACGTGAACACGGAATAAGAAACGAAAAAATATAACAATATCAAAAAGGAGAATTTATATGGAAAGAACTCTGAATATCGTGCATCTTTTCCCCGATTTACTTAATTTATACGGTGATGTCGGGAACATACTTGTTTTAAAAAAGAGATGCAGATTAAGAAATATCGATGTGAATGTAATTAAGTATAATATAGATGACGAAATTAATCTTGAAAATGCCGATATTGTTATTTTGGGTGGCGGAAGTGACAGAGAACAAAAAATTGTTTGCGAAAAGCTTTTGGAATATAAAGAAGAATTTATCAAATATAGAGATTCCGACGGTGTAATGCTTGCTGTTTGCGGTGGTTTTCAGCTTTTGGGAAGTTACTACAACATTGACGGTGAAAAAATCGAAGGCCTGAACCTTTGTGATTTTTACACAGAGTCAAAAGAGGGCAGACTTACCGGAAATATTTGTCTTGATACGCTTTTCGGAACTGTTGTCGGCTTTGAAAATCACGGCGGAAGAACATATTTGGGTGAAAATGCCGTTCCTTTGGGAAAGGTTATAAGGGGAAACGGTAATAACGGAGAAGATAAAACGGAAGGTGTTATTTATAAAAACATTTTCGGAACATATCTTCACGGACCGCTTTTACCCAACAATCCCGAATTTGCCGATATGCTTATAAGAAAAGCGATTATTAGAAAATACAATGACGATTCTTTGTTATTACCGCTTAACGATGAACTTGCAAAAATGGCAAAAACTTACGTTTTAAACATAAAAAATTCTTAGGAGATAAATTTTAATGAAAGTAAGACTTGAATTTGAGAAAAACATAAGATATATTTCTCATTTGGAACTTATGAAAGCAATACAGAAAATTTTAAAGCGTTCCCAGCTTAAAATTAAGTATTCTCAAGGCTTCAATCCACACATAATTCTTTCTATCGCAAATCCTATTCCCGTAGGTGTTTGCGGAAAAAATGAATTTGCGGATTTTGAAATTGAGGATAATATTGATAATGCAGAGCTTTTAAAAAGGCTTAATGATGCTTCACCGAGAGGAATTGTTGCAAAAAATGTATACATAAATTGTAAAAAAGACTTTAATTCTGCCTGTAAAGCCAATTATGATATTTTTGTAAATTCTTCCGATGAAGAAAAAATAAACGATTTTTTTTCACAAGATGTTATTGAAGTTGAGAAAAAAGCAAAAGGAAAAATTAAGATAATTAATTTAAAAGAATATATT
>CAYPIJ010000156.1:0-4298 GCA_964410755.1 uncultured Oscillospiraceae bacterium
ATTTACTATAAATAAAAAATGCGTCAACCGAAGCCAACGCATTAAAAAACGCAAACTCCGATTGTCGCTAAACTAACCCTTTATCTACAGAAACATAAATTTTTACGTTCTTTTATGTGCAAGGAGGAATTCGCATTTTTTACAAAATTCTTATGCACAAAAAACAGAACGTCAAAAAAACGCAATTGTTTCCATAAAAATAGAAAAAATTGTTTCCATAGATATTAAATTGTTAGCTTAGCATTTTTATTATAATACATTTTTTTACATTTGTCAATAAATTTGTTGATTTTTTTAACTTTTTATGTATTTTCAACCAATACAACATTATTACATTAAAAAAATCACTCAAACACGAGTGATTTTTTCATACTTAATTCAATTTTTCAATTTCCGAAATCAAAAACGGCTCTATCATTTTCAAGCTTTAAAAACGCATCAAAGCTTTTACCTGTTCTTTTTGAAATAAAGCCCGTTATTTTATCGGTTTTACCTGTTTCAAGCAATTTTTTTGCGTTATTAAACGTAATAACTTTGCTACAAATAATGCCACCAACTGTAAATTTACAGCCGTCCTTATACCCTTTGCAACCGTAACCGAATTTTGTTCTGATAACTTCGTTTTTGCATACGGGACAAGTTCCCACAACATCACCGTAAAAACCCATATCACATTCGGGATTTTTGTTTTCAAAAATTTCTTTAATTTCATTTTTTGCAATGTCAACGCTGTTATCGACAGTTATTTCACCACGAAAAACCTGTTTTAAAGCACGTCCCAATTGAGAAGTTTTGTATTTATCCATTACAATATTCATTCTTGTTAAATTTTCAATCAAAAATTCACCATCAGGAAGAATTGTGTAAACATCCTTATTAAGCATAATATAGTTGCTTTTTCGTGCATTATCGATAATTCCCGTTCTTGTTGCTTCCGTTCCCAATTCAAGACCTTCAAAAATAGCCTTATATTCTTCGGTATCGTCCGTTGTATCTTTTGCTTTATCGTCTTTGAACGGATTTTTCAGATAATTGTTAAGAGTTTCTATTGTATAATGCTTTGGTGGATTTGTTTCTTTTTCAATCGGCTTAAAATCAATGTTTATCTCGTCACCTTTTGAAAGTTTCGGTAGCATTTTATCTTTTTTGGTGTAAACATCGTATTTTGTCCACCCCTTATCCACAATAACATCGCCTTTAAGCAAAAATTCTTCAAGTCCCCCCAAATCGATTTTAATTTGAGTTTTTTCAACAATACAATCTTCTCTGCAAAAAACAGCGGCAAAACGCTTCATAATTGTACTGTAAACTGTAAATTCTTCCTCTGAAAGAACTTTTTTATCGGGAATTTTATATGTTGGAGTAAGTGCGGAATGGGATTCGATTTTTGAATCGTCAAAAATTGTTTTTTTATCTTTAAATTCCACATCATAGCCCAAATTTTTCACATTTGCAAGTATTTTTTTTATTTTGTCTTTTTCGGCAGTTGCAAGATATTCCGAATTTGTTCTCGGATATGTTACATAGCCCTTTTCGTACAAATCCTGGACGATTTTCAAGCTTGTATTCATAGGCATTTTATATTTTTTACCCAAGAAATTCTGCAATTTGGTAAGAGAATACAATTTTCCCGGTGAAAGTGTTGCTTTTTTCTTTTTAATTTCCGTTACAACGGCTTTTTGCTCGTTGTATTTTTGGCAAAGTGCCAAAGCATCGCCATAATCGTTTTTTTCAAACTTCTGTTTTGAAGTAAGCTCGATTTTTTCGCCGTTTGTTTCACATTCGGAAAATATGGCATAGTAAATATCGGGTGTGAAATTTCTTATTGCCATATCTCTGTCGTAAATTGCTTTAACAATCGGAACTATAACACGTCCCACTCTTAAAAGTGTTCCCGTTTTTAAAGTTGCGTAACGTGTAAGATTAACTCCGTAAAGCCAATCTGTATATGTTCTTGCAAATCCCTCGTTTGCAAGGTTGTCATACTCTTTTTCCTCTTTCATTTCCGAAAGTGCGGAAAGAATTGTTTCGTTTGTCTGGTCGGGAAGCCACAAACGTCTTAAATCTTTGTTTGCAACATTGGAATTGTCAATGCAAAGTCTTATTATTATTTCCCCTTCTCTGTCGGAGTCCCCTGCATTTACAATTGTTGTTACGTCCTCACGATTGCAAAGAGTTTTAATTGTTTCGAATTGTCTTAAAACACCCTCATCCGTTTTTTTTGTTGCGTCTTTTTTCAGTTCAAAGGAAAATTTTTCGGGAAAACAGGGAATATTTTCCCTACACCACATTCTTGTTCCGTTTGGATTGGGAGAATAGTAGTCAACATCGCAAAGAGAAAACAGATGACCGAATGCCCATGTTACTATGTACTTGGAATTTTCCATATATCCGTTTCTTTGAGAAAATTTTCCTATTGCACCGGCAATATTTCTTGCCAAACTGGGTTTTTCCGCTATAATCAGTATAATTTTAATTACCACCTTTACCGTTATGTGAAAAATCACACAACACTTCTTTATTTGTTCCGTAGAAAACATCGGAACGATTACTTATCATTTCACAAAATGCTTCAAACTTTTTCCATCTTTCGGGGAAAATGTCAAATTCATAAGCATGACCCCAAATATAGAAAACTTGAGGAGTATCTGTTTGTAAATTGAGAAATTTCTCTCCCAAATCAAAAAGCTTGTCCCATTCTTCATGGTGATAGACAGTTCCTTTATATTGATATAAATCATTATACGGTTCAAAGCTGTTTGTTGTATCCACTGTACGAGCATATTTTATTTGGGTGTTGTTTTTTATAATATCGGCAACACTCTTATCGCAATTTTTCCCACCACCGGGATATGCCATTCCCAAAACTTCATAACCGACAAGTTCGGAAAGATTAATTCTGTCTTGCTCAACCTGTCTTAAAACTTCATTATCGTCGGACAAGCTTGTAAGGTTGGGGTGTGTTAATGTATGAACCGCAACTTCGTGACCATCATATATGTATTTTATATCTTCCGCTTTATTCTTTACGTGGCTTATTTTTACGCCGTCACGAATAAGCTCACCGGGGTCGCCCAAAAAACCGGAATTTATGTTGAAAGTTCCTTTTAAATTATATTTATTGAAAATTTCAATAAGCTTAATATCTTGAGTTACACCGTCATCATAGCTGAATGTAATTGCTTTATTTTTTCCGTTAAACATTTTTTCAATCCTCTTTTTTATTTTAAAAATAGAATAATAATGAATATTATATCACAAAAAACAAATTTTTTCAATATATTTTTTTAAAAATGTGTTTTTTTGAAGAAAAATGTAGACAAAACAAAAAAAATGTGTTACAATAACATTAATATGTTTAATTAGGGAGGTTATTATGGGACTTTTTAACGGTTATCTCAAAGAAGGCAAAGGAGTGGAAAAGGATGCTCCAAAGCCAATAAGACCTATATATTTCTTTGAGCTCTTTTTCAGAAAATTTTCAAAAATGATACAACTCAATCTGCTGTTTATTTTAACAACTTTACCATTTTGGGTGATTGTATACTTCTTGGCAAGCTATTTTGTTACAAATGCGGCAGGAGATGCAGCAACATTTTCAAATGCAATGAACGTTGTGTCGCAAGTTATTGTAAATCCCCTTTCAATGCTTATTTTACTTTTACTAAGTATGTTACTGGGACCTTCAACGGCAGGTGCAACCTACATTTTAATGAACTATGCAAACGAAATGCCCGTATTTTTGTGTTCTGACTATTTTGAAGCTTTTAAAAAGAACTTCAAGCAAGCATCAATACTTATGGCGTTCAACATTCTTGCGGGAATGTCAACATTTATAACGTGGTTCATACCAATGGTACCGGCGAATGCACAAAATTCTTCAACCGCACTACTGACGTATTTCAGAATACCGAGCTTGGTTGTATTTTTGGTTATGCTTTTTGCAAACTTCTATGCATACACAATTATGGTGAAATTTTATATGAAGTTAAAAGACATCATAAAAAATTCATTTATCTTTGCATTGGGAAGATTACCGCAAAACCTTTTGACACTTGCAATAATAGTTGCCGTTTGTTACTTTGCATTTTCCAACTTTTTAATCGGTATGCTTGTGCTTGTGCTTGTGCTTTATGCTTTTTGCGGATTTTTAACAGTATTTTCGGTATATCCCACAATTGAAAAATATATGCTTATACCGACACTGAAAAACGACAAAACAAAAGAAACCGATAAAACAAAAGAATTTGAACAGTCGGAAATATAGAAAAAAAGCTTCGGAGTTTTAGTATAAACTC
>CAYPIJ010000157.1:0-4203 GCA_964410755.1 uncultured Oscillospiraceae bacterium
ATCTAAAATAGGCGTTTAAAATTTGTAAAAATTACCTATTGTAATTTTTAATAATGTGTGTTATAATAAAATTGAACTTGTGAAAGTTTGATTATTTACTGTGACCGTATATATCAGTAACCATAAAAAGAAGGTACGGGTTCATATTATTTCCGCTACCCGATATGCGGCTAACAAAAGGTCGGGGGTTAAATTATGTCCCCTATTTATTAGGGGACTTTTTATATACTTGAGAGGAATAAATGCAAATAGGAAAATTATATTTTGTAAAAGATGAATTTTACGAAAAATTTAAGGCTTATGGTTTATTGGAAAACAAAATAGTTAAAAATGGCAAGGAACATAATCGCCCTTGCTGTTATTTGTTTAAATTTGAAAATGACCCCGAAAACATTTATTGGCTAATTCCCGTTTCATCACAAATAAAAAAATACGAAAAGCAATACAACCGTTCAATTGAAAAATACGGAATATGTGACAATATCAGCTTTGGCTATATACTTGGTAAAAAATGTGCATTTCTACCTCAAAATTTATTTCCCACAACAAAAGAGTACATAAAAAATATTTATATTGATAAAAATACCAACAAACCTATTAGTATTCCGCCGAATTTAATGGCAGAACTAAATGCAAAAGCAAGAAAAAAATTACGCTACAACAAAATGGGAAAAAAATTGGGATTAAGCAATGCATTGGAAATATTAAAGGAACTGCAAAAAAACGTGTAATAAAATATTATAAAAAGAATTTCCGCAAGAATATTTCTAATCTTGCGGAATTTTTTATCATTAATTCTAATTATTCTACTGTTCCGTAAAAACTTCTTCTCCAATCGGAGTTTGAGGCTCGTTTGTTTGAGGAAGATTTGTTTCCGGTGTTGTAGGTTCGTCCGGTTCTTGCGGTTCCGTTGTAATAGGTGTATCGGCATGAGCTGGATTTATGGTTTCAATCTTCTCATGTGCTTGCGGTGAGCACGTTTGCGTAGGTGCTTTTCCGTTTGTATATGTTTCCGAAACAACCGTATTCTTTTCATAGCAATAAGAGCAAGGCAAAAGTCCGCTTACGCTACATACCGAAACTGTGTTCTTTTTCGGTGACGAAGTTTCCACAAATCCGTTTTTGCTTTCTCCGCCTTTGGATTTTATTATCGGTTCCATAACTCGTTTAAAAGCCGTTACGGCAGGATTATTATATCCCAAATAGTTCATAACTCTCGGAGTATCATATCCATACCATACAGCTGCAACATAATCGGAAGAATAGCCTACAAACCATCTGTCGATATTGTCGTCTGTTGTACCTGTTTTACCGGCAATGGAAACACCTGAAATTGCAGCACCGGTACCTGTACCGCTTGTAACAACACCTTTTAACATATCATTCATTACAGAAGCTGTTGTTTTCTTAATTGCATTACTGCTTACGCTTTTATTTTTCAAAACAACGTTTCCGTCACTGTCCACAACCTTTGTAAATGTAATGGGAGTGTTATAAACACCTGCATTCGGAAAAACGGCATAAGCAGCAGCCATATCCAAAACCGATGCTCCATTTGTAAGTCCTCCCAAAGATAACGGTGCAAGACCTTTATCTTCTTCGACCATGGTAGAAATATGGAATTTATTTTTCAAATAATCATAAGATGTATTAATTCCCATATCGTCAACAATTTGCACGGCAATTGTATTTGAAGAAATCTGAATCGCTTTTCTTACAGTCATATTTCCTCTGAAACCGCTGTATGAATTTTTGGGAGACCACTCACCGTAAGTGATTTTTTTATCTTCGTAAACCGTTCCCGGCATAATAAGACCTGTATCAACGGCAGGCGCATAAACACCGATAGGTTTTATGGCAGAACCGGGCTGACGATAAGTTGCCGTTGCTCTGTTAAGAGAATATGCTCCCTCTTTTTTTCCTATTCCTCCTGCCATACCTTTAATTTCACCGGTATGAACGTCCATTACCACAATAGCGCCTTGAGGTGCCGGTGAAACGGGAGATTTCGGAAAGTTTGAAGTTGAATTAAACACATTATCAATCGATTTCTGAACAATAGGGTCAATCGTGGCAATAATTTTATATCCACCGCTTTGAAGCTTTCTTTCAGCCAAAGTTTTAGAAAGCCCTTTTTGTTTCACAAACTCGTTTATAACGTCGGAAACAACATAATCGGTGAAATAAGACTGTGTTCTTGTGGCTGTAGTCTGCATATTGCCCTTTTTGAAAACAATTTCTTCCGCAACAGCACTGTCATATTCATCTTGATCTATTTTTCCGAGTTCAAGCATTTTTTTCAAAATAATTTCCTGCTTATCCTTATTATTATCAGGGTGGATAAATGGGTCATAATAGGCTGGATATTGCGTTATCCCCGCAATTGAAGCGCATTGAGCCAAAGTAAGCTCCGAAACATCTTTATCAAAGTAAAGCTTTGACGCTGTTTGAACACCATTGACACCTTGTGCAAGATAGATAGTATTCATATAAAGCTCCAAAATTTGGTCTTTTGAAAGTTTTCTTTCAAGTTTATACGCCATCCAAATTTCCTGTATTTTTCTAACGGGAGTTCTGTCGGTATTGTTTGTTAAGTTTTTAATAAGCTGTTGGGTTATGGTACTGCCCCCCTGAGCATTGCTACCGAAACGTATATAGTCCAAAACAGCTTTTGTGGTACGTTTAATATCAAAACCGCTGTGAGAATAAAAACGCTCGTCCTCAATGGAAACAAAAGCATCTCTCATATATTCGGGAACCTGATTTAAAGGAACCCAATATCTGTTTTCGTCGGTAGTAATTTTTTCGTATTCCACAATTTCGCCTTTTTCGTCTTCATAGCAAACCGTACTTGTAAGATCAAGTCTTAAATCTTCAACATCAAGATTGTCCGCACTTAAAATTACAAAAACAACAAATGCAATTCCGACAACCGCAACGGTGGGAATAACAACTTTCATAATAGTCCAAAGTGTACTTGCAAAAACAGAAAAAAATGTTTTTTTCTTCGGTTTTCTCCTCATTCTCTCCGTAGTTGTTCTATCGTTGTTCTTTAGTTCTGTTCTTTTTTCATCATCATATTTAGCCAACAAAATCACCTCTCAAATAAAAGTATTTCATAAATATGTATGTATTTGATGTAATTATACCACAATATTCATATTGTTTCAAGTGTTTTTTACTTACTTTTGTGTTAAAAATGTGTTACAAGAAGAATCTTTCAGCCACACATATTGAATTTTAATGTTAGGTCTGGCTTCTTTATAAAATTCACAAAGCACAGATGCACAGTATGCCATAGCAAAGAAAACGCCCACAAAAAGTGCAAAAAAGCCCAACACATACCAACCTATTAACGACATTAAAAGCAAAAACACTCTGAATTTTTTGCCTTTTAAAAAGTGAAAGCTTATTTTCATAGCCACTCTTCCGCTTAAAAAAGGATTATCCGCCATAATGCAGGGAACAATGGCACAGCCCAAATTTACATAAAGGTTTAAAAAATTTATTATAACCAAACAAAGATTTGATATAATTAAAAAAGCGTAATAAGGCACATAGGAAAAAATCAAATTGTCATATAGGAAATTTTGTACCGATTCCGAAAAAATAAGGTTTAAAAAAGAAAACAACACTTTTGTAACCATAATCGGAAAAAAAGAATTTTTTAAAATATAAAACGGTGCCAATATTCCCCTCATTCCGTCATATTTTTTTTGTGGGGTTTTGTCGTCTCGCAATAATATTACAAAAACTTCAACAAAAAACAAAAAAGACACAAAATCATAAACAATCTCAGTAAAAAAAAGATTGAGAAATCCACTTCCACCGAAATTTGTAAAACCAAGCCCGCAAAAAACCAATACAAAAGGAATAAAAAAGCAAAGAACGCAAATTTTCCATTTTCCTTTTAAGTTTTCTAAAGCTTGTCTTTTCAATTTTCCAAAACTTGTATTCATAATAAAGTCCAACTCCGCAATAATAATCTTTCTATATTATATTCCAAAATTCAAAATTTGTCAATAACTGCGGTAAATAAAACGAAAAAACAAAGAAAAAAAACATTTTTTTAAAAAAAATTAAAAAAACTATTGACAAATCAAAGAAAGTTTGATATAATATATAAACGTTGGTGACACATTACTTAAGCGGGTGTAGTTCAATGGCTAGAATCTCAGCCTTCCAAGCTGATTGTGTGGGTTC
>CAYPIJ010000158.1:0-4173 GCA_964410755.1 uncultured Oscillospiraceae bacterium
TTATAATATTAAATGAATAAAACAAAAAAGAGGAAAGAAAAATGACTGAAGGAAAAATCATACAACCAATAATTATCTTTGCAATCCCATGCATTATAAGTAACATTTTGCAAAATCTTTACAACCTTGTTGATACTGCCGTTGTGGGACAGCTTATAAGTTTAAATTCCCTTGCTGCGGTAGGTGCAACCGGTTCCGTTGTTTCCCTTTGCATTGCAACAATCACAGGGCTTATGTCGGGATTTTCCATTGTTGCAGGAATAAGAATTGGAGCAAAAAAGCATTCCGAAGTAAAAAAAGTTTTTGTAAACGCCTTTGCAATAGTCTTAATCGTGGGATTTCTTGTAACGCTTTTCGGGATTATATCCTCACGAAAAATTTTGGAACTTATGAACACATCACCCGAGCTTATGGAAGAAGCAACCGTATATTTAAGCGTTATATTTTCGGGAATTGTCACCACTATGTTTTACAATTTCTTTTGTGAAATGCTAAGAGCCACCGGTAACAGTAAAATGCCCCTTATTTTCCTGGCTTTTTCTTCGGTAATTCATATAATACTAAATTATCTTTTTATGGGCGTATTCAAAACGGGCGTTTCCGGTGCAGGACTTTCGACCATTATTTCCCAGGGCTTATCGGCTCTTATGTGCTTTATCTATATGCACAAAAAAGAAGAATGCTTTAAAATAGGAAAAAAAGACTTAAAGCTTGATTTTTCACTTATAAAGGAATGTTTAGAAGTGGGTATTCCCATGGCAACTGTAAATTTCGTTGTTAATTTCGGTGTTTTAATTCTTCAATTTGTAACAAACGGAATCGGTACTGAATACGTTGCCGCATATTCCGGTGCTTCAAAAATCGGATATATTTATACCTCACCTGTAACGGGATTTTCCACAGCACTTGCAGACTTTGCTTCTCAAAACCTCGGTGCAGGCAACATAAAACGAATAAAGGAAGGAATAAGAAAAGTTATTTTCCTACTTTTCGGAATAAATACCGCCATACTTATATTTTCGCTTTTATTTTCAAAATTTATTTTAAAATTTGTTATAGGTGACGTTGAAAGTGTAATAAACTCGGGATATTTATACTTAACAATACGACTTTTGTCGGGATTTTTCTTAATTCCGGCATCTTGCTACAAAACGGTGCTTCCAGCACTCGGAAGAACATTTTTTGTTACCGTTTCAGGCTTTTTGGAAGTGGGAATAAGAATGATTTCACCTATTTTGCTTGTAAAAAGCTTAGGCTTTATCGGTGTCCCACTTACCGATACACTCACTTGGGGAGTTCTTGCTGTGTTCTTCATTGTTGTTTACCCAATAGAAATGAAAAAAATAGAAAAAATGTATTAAAATAAAAAAGAGGTTGAAAACCTCTTTTTTTGTTATATAAAATCACAACCGTACAAATTAATTTTATCGTAACCCCAAGTTTCGTTAAATTTCACAGTTATTTTTTTAGCATTTTGGTTTATAGGAATTTTCACCAAAGAATAATAGTTGTTGTTTGTTTCAAATATCTTTATGTCGTCAGCATAAACCTCAAAATCTTTCACAATTGTATTTGGAACCTTTACAGGCTTAAAGTCAAAGCCTTGATGAAATTTTTGAGCAAAAGTCCTTATATTTTCATTTGGAGAAACAGATTTTCTTTTATAATCAAGGTCAAATTGTATTCTTAAAACATTAAAATATTTTTCTTCAGAATATGAAAATTCCAAAGTTTCACCTTTATTGAGAGAAATTTTGTTTTTTTCATCATCTTCACTTCTCGGTCTTTCAACTCCGCTAAAAAGTCTTTCTTTATCCACCAAAGAAAGATTAATTTTTCCGCCTTTTGTAAGATTGGTAATCGGTCTTTTCAAATTCGGTAAAAATACACCGTCATTCATTAATTCTTTTTGCAATTTTTCAACATATTCGTCTTTCAGCTCTCTCGGAAGCAAATTGTTTTCAAAACACAAAGAAACAGCTGTTCCTACAGCCTGCCCCAACAAGGAACAAGTTGCCATAACTCTTGTCGAACTCATTGCAGCGTGTGTAGCACTTATATTTCTTCCTGCAAAAAACAGATTTTCAATATTTTTTGAATACAAACAGCGATACGGGATTCCGTAAGGTGATGGTGCAGGATGCATAACAGAAGATTTTTCGCTTCTTGAATTTGCATTAAATCCTTTTGGATCATGGTCATCCATAGGCCAACCTCCGTAAGCTACAACGTCCTCAAAAACACCACCTTTTTCAATGTCGTTTTGCGTTAAAATATGCTCACCAATATATCGCACGGATTCCCTTTTACCGGGTAAAAATCCAATCCATTCAAGTTCCCAATTATCGCAACCGTGATCACCTTTATTTTTAATGTGATCCCATACACCGAAAGCAACTTTTAAAAGTTCGTCCCTTGTTTCTTCTGTATTTTCAATAGCATTCGTATCTCCGCCAAGCTCAATCCACCACAAATTACAGCCGTCTGTCCCAATATTTTGGTCTCTTATTAAGCTATGCTTCAAATCACTTCCCTTTATGTCAATATCGTCATCGGTTTCATAAACATTTGCCCATTTCGGAGGAATAAATTCAACATAATGGTCTGTTTCTCTCGCTTGAACCAAAAGAGAAAGTCCCATCGTTTTACTATCCGCAATTTTCGGTCCGATATTTTCGTTAAATTCACTGTTTCCCTCTCTGCCTATTCTATATTCGGCACCGGTAAGAAATGCAAGAATACTATCGCCGGAACAATCGGCAAAATATTTTGCTTTCACCGTATGATATGTGTAAGTTGTCAATTGCCACGCTTTCACACTTACAATTCTATTATTATCACATTTTGCATCAATGCACGAAGAATTTAAAAGCAACGTGATATTTTCGTTTTCCTTTACCTTTCCAAACAATACACTATCCCAAACCGTTGCATTCAAATCCGCATTTCTGTAAATATTTTCTTCTTCAAGCTCTGCCAATATCCCTGTTTCTTTGTTCCAATAGCCTTTTGCTCCTCGAACCCACATACGAATTTCGGAAGAACAATTGCCTCCAAGCATAGATCTGTCTTGAATAAGTACCACTTTCAAACCTCTTCTTGCAGCACTTAAAGCGGCGATTGTTCCTGCCAAACCGCCGCCAACAACGCAAAAATCACAAATATGCTCTGTATTTCCCAATATTCCCATAATAGCACCTCTAAAAATATTAAATTATATAATCAATTATACATTAACATATTGACAAAGTCAATAAAATAAATTATAATAAAAATATAAAATATTATATTTTGGAGTGAAATTATGCTTAAATATCATTCTTGTTATTTGGTTTCAAAAAGCAAATTTGAAGTGGAAAACGGTATTCTTACAAAGGCAAGTGCTTTCTATATTACAAACGGAGAAATACAATATATTATAAATAATAAATCCGAAATTGCAACAGCGGGAGATTTCGTATGCTTTCCCACAGAATTATATTTTGAAAGAAAAATAACAAAACCTCTTACATTTTACCACATAATTTTTGAAAATCCACAAAAGATGGCTTTACCCTACGGAAAAATTTTTTTTGCCGATAAAGAAAGATTACTTTCCAACTTGGAGTATTTATACAATTTAGAGCTTATTCCAAATGAAAACCAAAACTTAAAAAATCATTTTTTAAACGACGTTTTCATTCAACAAATGGCTGACATCTCTATAAAGCATACACAAAAAGACGAAATTGTTATAAAGGCAAGAACCTATTTTGAAAAAAATATCGAGAAAAAAATCACTCTTGAAAAAACAGCAAAAGCACTCGGAGTTTCTGTTCCGTGCCTTATAAATCACTTTAACAACGCAACAAAAACCACACCAATTAAATATTTAACGAGTATAAGAATAAAAAATGCGGAAAAGCTTTTATGCACCACAAATTTGTCCATTTGCGAAATTTCCGAAAAATGCGGTTTTGAAAACCCCTATTATTTTTCAAACACTTTTAAAAAATACAACAAAATATCCCCCTCAAAATTCAGAAAAACAGCTGTACTTTAACTTTGAAGACAGCAAAAAAGCACTCTTTTGAACCTCGTGCCTTTTGATGCTTTTTTGATGCTATTGAAAATCCTCGGCAAAATCAGTAAGAATTTATTTTTCGATTCTCTTCTGAATATCCTCAACGGATG
>CAYPIJ010000159.1:0-4125 GCA_964410755.1 uncultured Oscillospiraceae bacterium
TTCTTCAATAGCTTTTTTTCTTATTTTATATGATTTATCTGGCAAAACTTCACATTTTAAAACTATTCCGCTGACTTTTTCGCATTTTCCCGAAAGGTAAAATTGATTTGCGTTTGTAACGTCTTTTTCCAAAACGCATAACGGCAAATTATCTTGTGTTACGGAAGAAATGTAGGAGCCTTCTTTTTTTACAAAAGAAACATTTTTGTCAACGTTTTCGCAAACATTAATAAAATACGCTTCGTCACATTTTATTTTTTCTTGTTTTCCAAGGGCATATATACCTTTTTTTCCCTCACGCAAAAAAGCAAAAACGATTTTTTTACTGTAATATTCTTTTGTAAGTGCAACAAAAAGATTTTTCAGTATTAATGAGGGACTGTTTGTTACATAGCAATCGCCCATTATTTCGGAATATGGCTTTATTCCGCAAACTTCTCCTTGTTTTACATATCGGGAAATTGATTTCTTATCGAAATAACCGAAATCCGCAATGAGTTTTTTTGCACTTCCTTTTAAAATTCCCGTTTTTCCGTTTTGAGTAACAATTTTTTTTCCTAAAATATCGTCATTTACATTCATAAGTGAGGAAACATCAGCGCTTCCGTCGTCTTTTATTTCGTTTACCAAAAAAGCGTTGTCACTTATGTTTATTCCGAAAAGCACACAGCTTGTATCTTCTTGTGCGGTGTTGGAATTTTTTACAACGCATAAATTGTCGAAATTGTCGTAAAAAATTTCATCGGCATAATCGGACAATTCTTTTTTCAGTTCTTCAAGGTAAGGCTTTTCAAAGCCGTATATGGGGTATTTAGCCATTTTGTTTTTCCTCCAAAATTTTTCTTGTTAATTCTTCCATTGAATTGTAATCGTCTTTTGAAATAACCGTTGTGGGTGAGTGAATATATCTGCCCGGAAGTGAAAGTGTGGCAGTTTTTATTCCACCACCGAAAAATGTAATTGCACCGGCATCGTTTCCACCCATTACGGTTAGTTTTTTCTGGAACGGTATCTTATTTTTCTTTGCAATTTCAATTATTTCTTCGTTAAATTTAAAATCGGACACGCTTCCTCTGTCAATAACGGAAAGTGCAACTCCGTCACCCAAAATTGTGGTTTTTCCATCTGCGGAAGGGTTGTCTGCGCAGGTTGTAACTTCCAAGACAAGTGCATTTTTCAAATTTAAGCTTTGTGATACTGTTTTTGCTCCTACAATTCCGATTTCTTCCCTTGTTGTAAAGCAAGCTGTGAAAGAATATTTTTTTTCTTTCAAAAGCTTTAATATAACGCTGACACCTGCTCTGTCGTCAAGTGCTTTTGCTTTAATAAGGTTGTTGCCGAATTCCACATAGTCGCTTATCCAATATATCGGATCACCGATTGACACGTCTTTTTGTGCATCTTCCTTTGATTTTGCACCTATATCAATGAAAAAATCGTCATAGCTGAGATTTTTTTCTTCACCTTTTTTTAAATGTTTCGGTATATTTCCTATCACTCCGTTTATTTTGTTTTTTCCTATTGTTACCGTGTGCGATGGCAGAATTTTTTCCAAAATACCTCCAACGGGAGCAAATTTTATAAGACCGCTTTTTGTAAATCCCTTAACTCCGAATCCAACCTCGTCAATATGAGCAAAAAGGCCGATATTTTCGGGATTGTTTCCTTGTTTTGCTATTATGTTTCCTATGTTGTCAACATAAAAGGGAATATCTTCCTCTACAAGAATATTTGTGATATAATCTCTTACTTCGTCTTCATAGCCTGAAGTACCGCAAAGCTGACATAAGTCTTTCAACATTTTTTCTTTTCTCCTTTTTATTTTTCTAAAACGCTTTCCCAATCAAAGGAACTTATAAATTTATAAAGACTTTTTATGTCCTTTGTGTTTACGGTTTCGCAGGTTGTGTGCATATATTTAAGCGGTACGGAAAGCATAATAACCGGAATATTATGAGTTATTATTTTAAATGCATTTGTACCGGGGTGATCGGGTTCAAATTCCGTATTGAAAGGAATTTCGCTTTTTATAAGATAATTTTCTATTTTTTTTGTTATTTTATTATCCAAAACTCCTCCGTAACAAATTGTAAAACCGTCACCGAGGGGATAAGATTGGTAATCCTTCATTCCGTCAAAATATCCGTGAGTAACGTCTATAACTATGGCAAGGTCGAATTTTTTGTCTTTTAAAAACACGTCTATTCCTTGCGTACCGGTTTCTTCTCTGACACTTCCAACAACTGTTACATTTGTGCCGTTTTTCATTTTTTCGGCACTGTTTAAAGCACATAAAAGACCTGCTCTGTTATCCAAAACACTTGAAGAAACACAAGAATTTTTCAATTTTAAAAAGTCGGCTTTTAATTTTATGGGGTCACCGATACTTATTACATCTTCTGCATTTTTCAGTCCGGTGTCAATGTAAAGTGTTTCTTCTTCGTTTTTGTTTAAGTGTGGCGGAATTGCACCAATAACTCCGTAAAGCTCTTTTTTTCCGAAAATAGTGACTTCTCTGCAATAAAGATTGTTTTTGTCTATTCCTCCGACTGTATCGAAAAGAATAAATCCGTTTTTTTCAATTTTTTTCACAATAAGACCTATTTCATCAATGTGGGCATCGATTAAAATGTTAAGTTTGTTTTCGGAATTTGTTTTTTCTCCGAAAATATTTCCGTATTCGTCTGTTTTTATCGTATTGAAACCGAAATTTGAAAAAATTTCGGAAAATTCGTGTAAGCTTCTTTTTTCAAAACCCGAAACGGCAGGTATTTCGCAAAGCTGTTTTAATGTTTTCATAAATTGTTTACCAACTCCTTGAATTTATTTCCTCTTTCCATAAAGTTTTTGAAATGGTCAAAGCTTGCACAAGCAGGTGAAAGGATTACAACATCGTTTTTTTCTGCAATTTTTTTGGAAAAAATAACTGCATCTTCAAAATCCTTTGCAACGTATATAGGAAAATTCTCGTCTTCTTTCAAAACGGCCTCTCTTATTTTTTCTTGGGTAAATCCCGTTACAATAAGATATTTTGCTTTTTTCACAATTACCTTTGCAAGTGTATCAAAAGGTATGTTTTTATCGCTTCCTCCCGCAATCATAATAACTTTATTTGAAAATGCGTTAAGTCCCGCAATTGCTCTTGTGGGGCTTGATGCAATTGAATCGTTATAGAATTTAACGCTGTCGATTTCTTTTACAAATTCAATTCTGTGTTCAACTCCGCCAAAGGTTTTTGCAACTTCTTTTACAATATCAAAGGAACAAATACCGCTTACGGCACAAATTACCGCCAAAAAGTTGTCAACGTTATGAATGCCGGGGATTCTTATGTCGGTTGCATCCATAATATATTCGTCATTGAAATAAATTTTGTTGTCTTTTAAATATGCACCGTTTTTTTGTTCGTTTTTTAAGCTGAATGTAAGTGAATTATCTGTTATAAAGCTTTTTGTTATGTCATTTTCCGCATTTAAAACAACTTTTTTTGCACCGTGTTTGAAAATATTCGTTTTTGCGTCCACATATTCGTCCATATCCTTGTGTTTGTCAAGGTGATTTGGAGCAATGTTTGTTACAACAGCAATATCGGGGCTTTTTGTCATTGACATAAGCTGAAAGCTTGAAAGCTCAACAATAACATAGTCTTCGGTTTTAATTTCATTCAAACGGTCAATAAGCGGTGTGCCGATATTACCGCCTATGTGAACGTTAAAGCCTGCTTTTTTCAAAACCTCGCCTATTAAAGTTGTGGTTGTGGTTTTTCCGTCACTTCCTGTAACTCCTATTATTTTTGATGGACAAAGGTCGAAAAATGCTTCCATTTCCGATGTGAGAACGGAACCGTTTTCGATAGCTTTTTGAAAAGCAACATTTGACGACATAATGCCGGGTGAACGAAAAATATATTTTTCTTCTATATTGTCAAGATAGTTTTCTCCCGTGATATAAGTTACGTCTTTTCCCTTTAAAAGATTTTTTGTCTCGTTGTCGATTTCGTTTTTGTCTCTCAAAACGATTTTTGTATCGATATTTTTCAAAACATTCAAAAGATGTTTGTTGGAAATTCCTATTCCCACAACACTGATTGTTGAGTTTGTAAGTTTATTTTTAAAGTCTTCAAAA
>CAYPIJ010000160.1:0-4085 GCA_964410755.1 uncultured Oscillospiraceae bacterium
CTTATGTGTAAGCTCGGCAAGAGGGTTGTTCTGATCCATGAACTGCGAAAGCTGTGAAGAACCGAAAAATTCTTTCATAGCCGCATAAACGGGACGAACATTCATAAGAGTTTGAGGTGTAAGCTCGTCTGTTTCCTGCTGGATTGTCATTCTTTCTCTTACAACTCTTTCAAGTCTTGCAAGTCCCACTCTTACCTGGTTTTGCAAAAGCTCACCTACAGAACGAATTCTTCTGTTGCCCAAATGGTCAATGTCGTCAACACTTCCGATTCCGTTCATAATGGAAATATGGTAACCCATTGTGGCTATCATATCGTCAACGGTAACGGTTCTTGTAATAAGAGTGTGTTTTTCGTCGTAAATAACCTGCAATTTTTCTTCGTCAGTCATATCTTCGGTTTCCAAAATAGGTTTCAAAAATCCGTAGTGAACTTTTTCGTTAATTATATCTGTGTCGGCATCAGGGAAGAAATAGGTTATATCGCAAGTGTTGTTTGAAATAACCTTAACCTCACTGTCGTCGTCACCTTTTACATAAATGTAATTTACCGGAGAACGGTCAAATTCTCTTGCCATATCTGCAGTGATAACATCACCTGCGGAAGCAAGAAGCTCTCCTGTATAAGGGCATATTACGTCTTGAGTGAGAACTCTGTTATTACATCTTAAATAGAAACTCAACTTTTTGTCAAATTTATATCTTCCCACTCTTGCAATATCATATCTTTTCGGGTCAAAGAAAAGATCCTTGATAAGCTTTTCCGCATTTTCAAAAGATGCGGGCTCACCCGGTCTTAACTTTTCATATATCTTAATAATAGCTTCCTGAGGGTTCTTTGAGGTATCCTTTTCCAAGGTATTCAAAATAAGCTGATCATTATTGAAAAGTTCAGCAATTTCCGCATTGGTGCCATAGCCCAAAGCTCTTAAAAGAACAGTTGCGATAACTTTTCTCGTTCTGTCAATACGAACCCACAAAACATCACTTGCATCAGCTTCAAATTCAATCCATGCACCACGATTTGGAATCATGGTGGAAGAATACAACGCTTTTCCCGTTTTATCTCTTTGCATTTCGAAATAAACACTGGGAGAACGAACTACCTGACTTACGATAACACGTTCGGCACCGTTAATAATAAACGTACCTGCATCAGTCATTTTAGGGAATTCACCCATATAAATTTTCTGTTCCTTAACCTCGCCTGTTTCTTTATTTATAAGGCGCATATCAACTCTTAAGGGAACTGAATAAGTCGACTCTCTCTGTTTTGACTCCGCAATCGTATATTTAGGTACGGGGTCAAAGCTGTAATCACCAAACTCCAACACATATTTGTCGGCATGGTCAACTATTGGCGAAACACTTTCGAATACTTCCTTTAATCCTTCATTTATGAACCACTCGTAAGAATCCTTCTGAATTTCAATTAAGTTGGGGAAATCCAAATCGTTTTCTATTCTCGAGAAATTCATTCTCTCAACATTGCCGTAGCGAACCGGATGTACCACAAAATCACCTCTTCTATTATATTAAACATATCTAACGGAAACACTACCCCATTAAAATGCGTTATATAATATTACCACACCAAAGGGAACTTGTCAAGAGTTTTTTTGAAAAAAATTCCCGTTTTTTTCATTTTTGTTAAAAATCTATAAAAATTTTCTTTAAGATTGTTGAAAAATTAGTTGATTTTTTTCTCAAAAAGTTGTATAATATTTATATAAAAAATAAGTATGTTTTGATTTGCAAATATGCACAAATGAAAAAATATCTGTTAAAAAAGGAAAGGATGATTATTATGATAACAGACAAAAAAATCAGAAACATTGCTTTGGCGGCACACGGCGGATGCGGAAAAACCACTCTGGCGGAATCCATGCTCTTAAATATGGCACGTATAGATAAAGCCGGACAAATTCCAAACGGTGATACGGTAATGGATTTTTCACCGGAAGAAATAAAAAGAGGAATTTCCATTTCGGCTTCAATCGCCAGCGGAAATTGGAAAGATACAAAAATCAACATTATCGACACACCGGGATTTTTCGACTTTGAAGGTGAGCTTGCCTGCGGACTGAGGGCTGCGGACAGCGTTGTAATTTTGGTAAGCGCAAAAGACGGAATCGGAGTAGGAAGCGAAAACGCTTGGAATTATGCCGAAAAGAAAAATATGCCGAAAATCATTTTCATAAACGACATAGACGACGAAAACGCAAACTATGCGCAAGTTGTTGCGGATTTGAAAGAAACTTTCGGAAAATCCGTTGCACCGTTCTACATTCCACTAAGCACAAACAACAAGGTTATCGGTTACGTTGACCTTATACATAAAAGAGCAAGAGACTTTGCCACAAGAGAAAATATTCCTCTTACTGAAACCATGCTTGATGCATGCAAGGAAACCCAAGACCAAATGTACGAAGCTATTGCGGAAACAAGCGAAGAACTTATGGACAAATATTTCGGTGGTGAAGAATTCAGCGGAGAAGAAATTATGGAAGCAATTCGTGAGGGTGTAAGAGATTGTTCCATAACACCGGTAATGTTCGGTTCAAGCATTAAAAATATGGGTATAAAAGGACTTTTGAATGCAATTGTTGACTACTTCCCCACTGTTGACGAACTTAACGACGAAAAAGCGATAAATATAGAAACAAACGAAGAAACCACCGCCCCCTACACAGATGACGGTAACACCAAAATGTTTGTTTTCAAAACAATTTCCGATCCGTTTATCGGAAAGCTTTCGATTTTCAAAGTTATTTCAGGCACGGTAAAACCCGATTCGGAATATTTCAACATAAATAAAGGAACAAAAGAAAAATTCGGAAAAATTTTCTTGCCACAAGGCAAAAAACAAATTGAAGTTAAAGAAATTCACGCAGGCGATATCGGTTGCGTTGCAAAATTGACAGTTACAAAAACAAACGACACTTTATGCTCCGCAAACGACAGCATAAAAATAAAAGAAGTGAAATTGCCGTCTTCAAACGTAAAAATGGCGATAATAACCAAAGAAAAAGGCGATGAAGAAAAAATCAGTCAGGGACTTTCAAAATTCAGTGAAGAAGACCCGACAATTAAATTCTACAACGACCCGCAAACACGTCAATTCATACTTTGCGGTGTAGGCAAACAACATCTTGAAATTATAAAGAGCAAATTAAAATCAAGATACAACGTTGATTTCACCTTGCAAGTACCCCTTGTTGCATACAGAGAAAAAATCAGACGAAAAGTAAGTGTTGAGGGCAAACACAAGAAACAATCCGGCGGCCATGGTCAATACGGCCATTGTTGGATTGAATTTGAGCCTTACGATGGCGAAGACCTTATTTTTGAAGAAAGAGTTGTCGGAGGTGCAGTTCCGAAAAACTACTTCCCCGCAATTGAAAAAGGCTTAAAAGAAAGCATTGCTCACGGTGTTTTGGCAGGCTATCCCGTTGTCGGCTTGAAAGCAACACTTTTTGACGGCTCATATCACCCTGTCGATTCCTCGGAAATGGCATTTAAAACAGCTGCCCATAAAGCATTTTTGAAAGGAATGCAGGAAGCTCAAAGCACAATTTTAGAGCCTTACGGTTCGTTGGTTGTAACAATTCCAAACGAATATACAGGTGATATTATCGGAGACGTAAACAAACGTCGTGGCAGAATTTTGGGAATGACACCGATTGACAGCAAAAAACAAAAAATTGAAGCGGAAATTCCCGTTTCGGAAATGGCGGAATACGCAATCGACTTACGTTCTATGACGCAAGGCAGAGGAAAATTTGAATTTGACTTCGTAAGATATGAGGAAGCCCCTGCAAACATTATGGAACAAGTTATAAAATCCAGCAAATATGTACGTGAGGAAGAAGATTAATCCCAATTTTTCCATACAATCAATGACTTTGCAAAACCATAGGGAGGGGCTCTGCCCCTCCATTCTTTTCTTATCCTGTCATTTCGACTAAGGTGGCAACGCAACCGCATGGAGAAATCCCATTCGTTTTACATGTCATTTCGAGCGTAGCCGAGAAATCCCACATGTTTATTAGAGATGTATGTACAATCACCGTAGGGGCGGACCTGT
>CAYPIJ010000161.1:0-4013 GCA_964410755.1 uncultured Oscillospiraceae bacterium
TTTAAACAATTAAAATAAAAACTAAAAAATAAAACACGGGTTATGAATGAATAATAAAAAGATAATTTCAATATTTTTAATATCTGTTATGTTAAGCTGTTTTTCCGTTTACGGAGAAAACCTTTCGGTTTATGATACTTTGATTTCGGAAAATGACCCTTTTGTGGAAAGAATAGTTGAAAGTGGTATTGAAAGTGAAAAAATAACTTTCTTTTTTGAAGATTTTGAAAAAGAAATTTCAACTTTACAAGTTCCGGAATATCGTGAGGATATGGAAAAATATTTTTTAAATATCCTTTTTAATACGGTTTTTGAAAAAGAAGAAAACGCTGAAATGTGTTTTGTTTTTGATACTGTTTTTCAAGATGAATTTTTATATATGATTGAAAACGATATGGCTTTACCTCCGCTTTTTGAAAGATTTTTTATTCTTTCGGTGGGGGATTTGATAAAAGAAAAGGTTTTTTATCCTTCACAATTACCTGAGGAAGAAGAACCTAAAAACGAAGAAGAAAATCCGCCTTCGGAAGAAGAAAAACCAAAAGAAGAAATGTATAACGATTTGGAAAATTACGAATGGGCGAAAACATATATTGAAGAGCTTTCAAAAAAAGAGATAATTCACGGTTACGAAGATAAAACCTTTAAACCTGAGGGATACTTAACAAGAGCGGAAGCAATAAAAATTATAACTTCAACTTTTTTAAAAACCGGCTATGTTGTTTTGAAAAGTGAATTTAACGATGTAACAAAAGATAAATGGTATTATAAATATGTGGTGAATGCCGAATATTACTCACTTTTTGCAAAAATGTACGGTGATAATTTTGAAGGCGATAAATACATCACAAGACAGGAATTTTGCGGACTTGTGTACAGAGCTTACACAAAAACGGGCAGTAAATTAAGGTATAACCATAAAGGTATAAATTTTTATGATTCCGATAATATTAAAAATTTTGCTTACGAGGCTGTAACTGTTATGCAAAGGGCGGGAATAATAAACGGTATGCCAAACGGTTTCTTTTTGCCTGATAAATCCATAACAAGAGCCGAAGCGTCAAAAATTGTATATTTACTTTTGGAAGAAAAATAGAGAAAGGTAACTTAAAAAAATGAAAAAAATATTAACCCTTTTTGTAATGTGCTTTGTTTTACTTACTTCGAATTTGCAGGTATTTGCACAAAACAACGAAATTTATATTATAAGCACGTCGGATATGCACGGACATATTTTTAAAGATGTTTCCCAAAATAAAATAGGTTACGGAAATGTTTTGTCGGTTAAAAAGCTTGTTTCAGACAGTATAATCGTTGACGGAGGCGATTTTTTGGGTGACATTTCAAAGAAAAACACAGAACTTAACAAAAACGTTGTTTACGCTATGAATAAAGCAGGCTACGAATATGCGATGATTGGCGAAAATGAAGCTAAATACAGCTATAATGAACTTAAAGAAATTTTAAAAGATGCAGATTTTGAAATTTTGGGCGCAAATATTACATACAATAAAAAAAGAGTATTTAAGGAAGAAAAAATAAAAGAAAAAAACGGTGTGAAAATCGGTATTTTCGGTGTAAGTGAAGAAATTGAGGGAACGGAGTATGAATATGAGGACCCTGTTTCCACAGCTTACAAATGCGTGAGAAATCTTAAAGATATGGGTGCATCAACAATTATTGCCGTTGTTTACGGAAAAGACGATACTCTTGCACAACAAATTGCAAAAGATAGTCGAGATATTACGGTTATTGCGGAAAGTGGCACGCATAAAGAAAGAGAAAAAGGAACTCTTGAGGGAAGAACTCTTATTACAAATACGGGAGCTGAGGGAAATGCGGTAAACGTTTCCAAAATTATATATCAAGATGGCAACCTTGCTTCCTTTGAAACAAGCAATTACAATTTAAGTAATATAAATTCGGTTTATCCCGGTGAAAACGAGCTTGAAATAACCATGAAAAACGCACAACAGACTTTGAGTGACAACGAAACAAAGGTAATAGGCACTATAACGGAAAATCTTGATTTTAACGATGAAATATATTCTACCAACACAAAGTTGGGAAATTTTGTTTGCGATATTATAAAAGAAAAAACAAATGCTGATGTTGTAATTTTAAACAGTTCAAATTTTAACAGTGGTTTGGAAAAGAATATAACGAAAAATCAGCTTAATAACTTGCTTTCCGACAATAACACGGTAACCGTGAGAAAAATAACGGGAAAAAGCTTATACACAGTTATGGAAATTGCTGTAAATAAGATAATTGCAGACGAAAATGGAAATATTGACGTTTCCAAATCCATATCTGATAAGTTTTTGCAGGTTTCCGGTATAACGGTAAAATATAACCCGAAAAACGACACAGGAAAAAAGATTATAAGCCTTTATGTTGGGGATAAAAAGGTTACTTGGCTTAACGAAAAAGACGAATATACAATTGCCGCAACGGAAGATGTTTTCAAAGAAACAAATCAATATTTGTATGAGCTTGAAGTAAAAGAAAAATTTTCCGATGTAACCGAAATTGTTGAAGAATACTTGGAAAGCGAAAATCAAAGTATAGAAATAAAGGACGAAAAAAGAGTTGACACCACAACGGAACAAAAAACATATTGGTGGGTTATCGGTATTGTTGTAATGGGCTTTGTTCTTGTGGTTCTTGTGGTGTTTATCATAGCAAAGCTTATAATGCGTTTTGCATAATGCTTTTAATTTAAGAAAAAAGGACTGATAAAGATGGCAGAAAAAAAGAAAATTGCGGTTGCAATGTCGGGAGGCGTTGATTCCTCCGTTTGTGCTCTTATTTTAAATGAACAGGGCTACGATGTTATAGGTGTGACTTTAAGACTTTTTGAAAGAGATGCAACCGAAAAAAAATGTGGTACACAAAAGGAAATTGACGATGCAAAGGCAGTTTGCGACAAGATTGGTATACCTCATTTTGTGTATGATTATAAAGAAGATTTTAGAAAAAATGTTATAGAAACCTTTGTTTTGTCCTATGAAAACGGTGAAACCCCCAATCCTTGCGTAAATTGCAACAGAGATGTTAAGTTCAGAACCGTTATGGAAAGTGCAACAAAAAACGGAATGGACTATATTGCAACGGGTCATTATGCAAACGTTGAATATGACGAAGAAAAAGGTCGTTATCTTCTTAAAAGAGCTAAAAACTTAAAAAAAGACCAGACTTATTTTCTCTATAAGCTTAATCAAGAAGAACTTTCAAAAACTTTGTTTCCTCTCGGAAATTTTGAGGACAAAGAAGAAATAAGAGCTGTTGCCACAAAGGCAGGCTTACAAGTTGCCGATAAATCCGACAGTCAGGATATTTGTTTTATCAGCGAAAAAAGTTACATTGAATTTATTGAAAAATACAGAAATAAGAAGTATAAAAAAGGAAATTTTGTTTCTGTGGACGGTGAAATTTTGGGACAGCATCAAGGAATAATAAATTACACCGTTGGTCAGAGAAAAGGGCTTGGAATTTCTTTTTCAAAGCCGATGTATGTGGTTGGAAAAAACAAAGAGAAAAACGAGGTTATTTTAGGTGAAGAAAAAGATCTTTATTCAAAAAAACTTCTTATAAAAGATGTTAATTTTATATATTTCGAGGATATTTCAGAACCGATTGAGGTTGAAGCAAAAATCAGGTACAACAAGGTCGGACAGCCTGCAATTGTGACAAAAGTTGAAGAAAATTTGTATGAAGTTGAATTTTTTGAACCCCAACGTTCCGTAACAAAAGGACAAGCCTGTGTGCTTTATATTGGCGATTATGTTGTGGGCGGTGGCACAATATTGTAAAATAGTTGTCATTTTGAACGTATCATAACGTCATTTCAACCGTAGGGGCGGATATTATCCGCCCGTGTTGTCATTTTGAGCGTAGCCGAGAAATCCCACGTGTTTTTATTGTCATTTCGACTAAGTGCCAAAGGCACGCATTGAGAAATCCCATGTATATAATAACGATGTTTGCACAATCCTCGTAGGGAGTGATGA
>CAYPIJ010000162.1:0-3970 GCA_964410755.1 uncultured Oscillospiraceae bacterium
GTTTTTATTTTAAAAATGGTGTAAAATATAATGTAGCGATATTTTCTTTTATGAAATAGGGTGATAGAAATGGAAAATTTTAAAAACAATTTAAAAAAATTCGACTTTATACTTTTTTTTGCGGTTGTGGCTTTGAGCATAATCGGAAACATTCTTGTTGCAAGTGCGACACATTCCTACTCAAACGGAAAAACACAGGTTATAGTGCAAATTTTCGCCACGGTTTTGGGAATGATTTTATGTTTGCTTATTGCTTTTTGGGATTATGAGTTTATTTGCAAAAAAACAAAATGGCTCATAGGAGCAGATGTTTTCTTGCTTGTTGCCGTGCTTATTTTGGGCATTGGTGCAGAAGAGGTTGGCGGAAACAGCTGGATAAGAATAGGACCCATAGGAATACAGCCTTCGGAATTTGTGAAAATAGGTTTTATTTTATCCTTTTCCTATCAGCTTCATTTGTGCCAGGGAAAAATAAACGAATGGAAAAACCTGCTTTTAAGCTTGTTACATATAGGCGGATTGGTTTTTCTCATTATGCTTCAGCCCGACTTTGGTACAACCATGGTTTTTGTTGCAGTTTATGCGGTTATGATTTTTTGCGCAAAAATAAATTGGCGATATATTTTCGGTGCAATGGGCGTTGTGGGAATTAGTGTTCCCATAATGTGGAAATTTTTCTTTAAAGAATATCAGAAAAAAAGAATTCTCACTTTTTTCGGAGTGGAAGCGGACAACCAAGTTTCCGGTTACCACGTTATGCAGTCGAAAACGGCAATAGGCAGTGGGCAGATGTTTGGGCAAGGACTTTTTAACGGTACTCTTACTCAAAACGACCTGCTTCCGGCAAAGCATACAGACTTTATTTTTGCTGTTGCCGGGGAAGAATTGGGCTTTTTCGGAGCAATGATTATAATTTCTCTTATAATTTTTATAGTTGTTCGATGCTATCTTACGGCAATAAACGCAAAAGAGCCTTTGGGAGCTTACATTGCAATAGGTGTGGGAACAATGCTTTTGGTGCAGTCTTTGGAAAACATCGGTATGACCGTCGGACTTACTCCCGTTACCGGTATTACACTTCCGTTTTTAAGTTATGGCGGTTCTTCCATGCTTACCGGGTATATTGCCATAGGCTTTGTGCTTAACGTGAAAATACGAAACAGAAAAATAAATTTTGATTATTCGGTTTAGAGGAAAATGCAGATGTTTAACAAATTTATGAACGAGGCGATTTTTGAAGCGAAAAAAAACAAGGACGAGGTGCCTGTGGGTGCTGTTTTGGTTTGCAACGGTGAGATTGTTGCCAAATCTTCAAACAAGGTTGTGGATAAAAACAACCCTCTTATGCATGCCGAAATGAATGTTATAAATGACGGACTTAAAAAGCTTGATGTTACATATCTTTCGGACTGTGATTTATATGTTACCTTAGAGCCTTGTGTTATGTGTATGGGTGCGATTTTAAATGCAAGAGTGAGACGAGTGTATTTTGGTGCTTACGACGTGAAATACGGTGCAAGCAATCATATTTTAAACCTTATGCACCACAAAAAAACAAACCATTACCCCGAAATTTACGGTGGTATAATGGAAAATGAATGTCGGGAAATTTTGGAGGGCTTTTTCAGATGAAATTTATATTGAACAATATAAAATTAAGCGTTGAATACGACGATGAAAGTGCAATTTCTTTTGTGAAACAAAAATATTTCAAAAAAACAGATGCAAAAATTTCGATTTTTAAAAAATCCGTTGATGCAAGGGACAAAAGCGACATAAAATTTTGCTATTCCTTTATTGTCGATGTAAAAAAAGAAGACGTAAAAAAAGTTGAAAAAATAAAAAACATTAAAGCTTACGAAAAAAAGAGTTTTACCGTTGTGAAGAAAAACAGCACCTTAAAAAATCCCGTTGTGGTTGGTGCCGGTCCTGCGGGACTTTTTTGCGGTTACTATTTGGCAAAATACGGATACAATCCCATAATTTTCGAGCGTGGTGAAAAGATTGAGGACAGACACGCAACAAATAATCGCTTTATAAAGGAAAGAATTTTAAACACAAATTCAAATGTTCAGTTTGGAGAGGGCGGTGCAGGTGCTTTTTCCGACGGAAAGCTTACAACGAGAATCAATAACCCTCTTTGCGGTGAAATTGTGGAAATTTTGGGAAAGCACAGCAAAATTCCCGAGCTTAAATATCTTTCGCACCCTCACATCGGCACGGACAAGCTTTTAAAATGTGTGAAAAGTTTGCGAGAAGAAATAATTTTCATGGGCGGTGAGTTTCATTTTAACGAATGTGTAACGGATTTTATAACGAAAAACAACGAAATAAAAGGTGTAAAAACAAATAAAGATACCTACGAAACAAATGCTGTTATTTTGGCAACGGGACACAGTGCAAAGGACGTTTACAAACTTCTTTACAAGCACAATGTCGTTATGGAGCAAAAAAGTTTTTCAGTCGGTGTGAGAGTTGAGCATAAAAGAGAAGACATCAACAAAATGCAATACGGTGATTTTTACAATCACAGAAATTTAGGAAGTGCTGAATATCAAATTTTCCATCACCTTCCCGACAGAACAGTTTACAGTTTTTGTATGTGTCCCGGAGGAACCGTTGTGGCGGCACAAAGCGAGGAAGAAACTGTTATTGTAAACGGAATGAGTGAATACAAAAGAAACGGTGAAAATTCCAATTCCGCAATTTGCGTAAGCGTTTCTCCGAAAGATTTCGGCAACAATATTTTTGACGGCTTGGAATTTATTGAAAAAATAGAGAAAAACACATTTTTTGCAGGAGGAAAGGACTACAAAGCTCCTGTAATGCAATTAAAGGATTTTTGCAAAGCAAATTTAAAAGAAACTTGCGTTTCTCCCACATATCCTTTGGGAGTTAAAGAAGCGGATTTTGAAAATATTTTTCCCGAATTTATAAATGAAAGCTTAAAGGAAGGTTTTTTTGCCTTTGAAAAGAAAATGGAAGGCTTTTTAAGTTGTAACCCCATTCTTACAGCTTCCGAAACAAGAACTTCGTCACCCCTTAAAATATCGAGAAAAGAAAATTACGAAAGCCCCTCTTTAAAAGGCTTATATCCTTGCGGAGAAGGTGCAGGTCAAGCAGGCGGAATAGTAAGTGCGGCGGTTGACGGAGCAAAAATTGCCCTTTCGTTAATCGAAAACAAATAATTTTTTGTTGCTATATATTAATGTAGTAGAAAAACAAAAATATCTTTAATGAAAAATAAGTGTTTTTTTGGGAGTGATTTTGAAAAAGTTTTGTAGAAAATACTCCAAAAAACGGAAAAAAGAAATAAAAATTAAAAAAATTTGAAAAATTTATCAAAAAAAGATTGACAATATCGAAAATATATACTATAATAGTAAAAGTGAGTTTATATTGCAAAACTTGTCCGTGCAGTAATACTGCGTTACGGGAGGGAGGGACAACATACTATGGCAGAAATCAGATTAAAAGATAACGAATCATTGGATAACGCTCTTAAAAGATTTAAAAGACAGTGTGCTAAAGCAGGCGTTTTGTCTGAAATCAGAAAAAGAGAACATTACGTTAAACCAAGCGTAAAAAGAAAGAAAAAATCAGAAGAAGCAAGAAAAAGAAAATTCAAATAATATTTGTTTGAGTTTTTTATCTTGAATTAATTTGTATATCCCTGTTGGGATAACCCTCATTAAATAATTGCGGTAACATAGTTTGTAAACTCATATTAAAAAGAAATCGAGCGGCGTTTTTTCGTCGCTTATTTTTTAAAAAAATTGTTTTTGCGGTGTTTTTAAAGAGAAAAGTCTCAAAAAAGATTGACAATTTTTTATCAAACTCGGTAAAATAATTGTACAAAATGACAAAATTTCAAAAAAACAAATAAAAATCACAAAAACATCTTGATATTTTAACAAAAATGTAGTAAAATAATAGTGTTTGAAAAAAACATTAAAATAAGTAAAAAAAT
>CAYPIJ010000163.1:0-3880 GCA_964410755.1 uncultured Oscillospiraceae bacterium
TTATGCAAGGCAAAGATAATAATATGTTTGCACCGAAAGATTTTGCCACAAGAGCAGAAATTGCATCGATTATCCAAAGATTTTGCGGATTGAATAAATAAATGTTGCTCCCTCTTATAAATATATATTTAGCAAAGTCTGAAGCTTTAATTGGTTTTGGGCTTTGCTTTTTTTACGGAAAAACAAAAAAACTCCGAAACGATTACCGTTTCGAAGTTCTACCGCTATCCCGAACAAAGAGTTCGGATATAAAATGGTGCACCTTCAGGGACTCGAACCCTGGGCCCACTGATTAAGAGTCAGTTGCTCTACCAACTGAGCTAAAGGTGCTTACATTCAAATATTATAGCACAATATTATGGATTTGTCAAGAGCAAAATAGGAAAAAAATAATTTTTTTATAATTTTTTCAAAAATGTGTTGATATTTTTTCAGTTTTATATTATAATGGATATGTACGAAGATGTATATTGTTATTTTTAATAGAACACATTGAAAAAGAAAGGAAAGAAATTATGCAAAAAATAAAAATTATTACAGATACCGGTTCCGATATCGATTTGAAAACAGCAAAAGAATATGACGTTGAACTTTTACCCATTAAAATAATTGTAAATGACAAAGAATACAAAGAGGGGTACGATTTTTCAAAAGATGAATTTTATAAAATCCTTGCCGAATATGACGGTATTCCGTCTCATTCACAAGTTATTCCGTTTGAGTGGCTTGAAGCGATTGAAAAAAGCGTTGAAAACGGATATAATGAAATTGTTATATTCCCAATAAACCAAAACGGTTCTTCAACTTTTAAATCCGCATTGGATGCAAGAATGCAATATTTTAACGAGCATAAGGACAGTGACGTTAAAATATATATCATAAATACCCTTACATATTCCGGCGGTTATGGATACGGAGTTTTGAAATGTGCAGAAATGGCTAAGAATGGAAAATCAATTTCCGAAATATTGGAATTTTCGGAAAATTGGTTTGCTTCCTATGAGCTTTATTGCGTTGCATTTGATTTGAAATATGCAAAAAAATCCGGCAGAATAGGAAAAGCGGCAGCTATTGCTGGAGAGCTTTTGGGAATTAAGCCTGTTATATGCTTAACAGACGGTAAAGCAGAAACGTATTCAAAAGCAAGAAGTATTCAAAAAGCTGTTGACACTATTGTTGAAACCGTAAAAGAAAGAATTAAAGATAATTCTGTTCTTATTGTTCATTACGGACTTAATAAAGATGACGGTAAAAAATTTGTTAAGGATTTGAAAAAAGAAATTCCGACAGATGAAACTTATGAGGCTACAATCGGTGCTTGCATAAGCTCCAATATAGGACCGGAAGTTTTGGCGATTGGATATATGGGCGAAAAAAGAAATGAACAGATAATATTTTAAAACATAAAAAATATGCGATTTTTTGTCGCATATTTTTTTGAAAGGAGTAAAATTTATTATGAAAGCTTTTATAAAAGGGCGTTTATGGCAAACAATATTGATTGTTGCGGTGCTGTGGATTGCTGCTGTTTATGTTATTAACGGTGATTTTTTCGGTAAAATTAAATCGGATAAAAATTTAAACGGTAATGTTTTATCGGTTGAATATATTGACGTTGGGCAAGGGGACAGCACATTTATAACTTTTGATGATGGTGAAAATTTGCTTATAGACGGTGGAAGCGATAACAGTATGGCTTACAATTACCTAAAAAAGAATAAAGTTGAAAGCATTGATTACGTTGTGGCAACGCACCCACATGAAGACCATATCGGAGGACTTGCGGAAATTTGCGAAAATCTTTCTGTAAATGCGGTTTATTTGCCTGATGTTTCCGCATCAACGAAAATTTACAACAGATTTTTGAAATCCTTGGATAACGGAAAAACAGATGTAAATGTGGCAAAAAAAGGTGTTACAATAAAAGAAGATGACGATTTAAAGGTTGAAATTTTGTCACCTGTTTTGGAAGAATACGATAATCTTAACGATTACAGCGCTGTTGTTAAAATTACATATAGAGATGTTTCTTTTCTTTTTACGGGAGATTGTGAAACGACAGCAGAAGAAAAGCTTGATATGAATGCAGTTAAATCCGATGTTTTAAAGGTAGGACATCACGGTTCGAAAACTTCAAGCTCTCCACAGTTTATAAATGCTGTAAAACCTAAATATGCAATAGTAAGTGTCGGTGAAAATAACAGCTACGGACACCCAAACGATAAAGTTTTAAACAGATTGCACAGTGTTGGCGCAAAAATATACAGAACCGATGAAGAAGGGAATATAACCGTTACAACCGATGGAACAAATATTGAGGTAAGTGCGGAATGAACGGAGATTGTAAGGAAATAAAGTATAAAACAAATAACGACATAGATGTGTATACTTACAAAAATAAAGGTGTACACGGATTTTGCATCGGTTTTTACATAAAATGCGGTGTACTTTACGAAAGTGAAAATGAAAACGGACTTACACATTTTTACGAACATGCTGTTTTTAAAAGTGTAAACAATTATTTCGATAAAAAGCTTTCCGAATATCTTGATATGTATGCGTTGGATTTTAACGGTTGCACTTATAAAGAATTTATGCGATTTAAAATTACCGGTGCTACAAAAAATTTCAAAAAAGCCGTTCCCGTAATATTGAAAGTTTTGGAAGAATTAAATGTTACCAAAAACGACATAGATTGCGAACGAAAAAGAATTAAAGCGGAAATGAGAGAAAGCGGAGAAAAAACATCACTTCATTATTTTTCCAACTCTGTTATTTGGGAGGGTACAACCCTAAAAAATACCATTTGCGGAAAAAACAAAAATCTCGATAATACGGGGAAAGAAAAATTAATAGCTTACGGTAAAAAACTTTTTTCCAAAAACAACTTTTTCTTTTGTGTAACAGGTAATTTTTCAGACAGTGACACGGAATATTTTTTAAATGAAACAAATAATATAAAATTTAGTGTTTCAAATGAAATAAGAGATAATATTGCTCCTGTTCCGATTGCATTTTTTAACAGAAAAGAAAATGTTTACATAAAAAATGACCGCAATACCTATATAAGATTTGCGTTTGACATTGATATGAAAAAATATTCTTGCAGGCAATGTGATATTCTTTACGATATTTTGTTTAAAGGGGAAAATTCTGTTATTTTTAAAGAACTTTCCGAAAAAAACGGTCTAATTTACAGTTTTGATTGCTTGTTTGAGCAATATAACAATATCGGAAATATTAGTTTTGTTTTTGAAGTGAAAAACAACGATATTTATAAATCTTTGGAAAAAACTGTTGAAGCACTTGTTTCTTTAAAAAACGATGCAAGAAAAAATCTTGAATATGTAAAACCGAGTTACATTGATAATGCTTTTTTATCTCTTGATAATTATGATGATTATAATTGGGACAAGGCTTACGAAAACTATATTTTACAGTTGCCTGAAAAAAGCCTTGAAGAAAAAGCGGAAAGTTACAGAAATGTTGAAAATTCCGATATTGTAAATATGTGTCGAGAAATATTTCAAAGAAAAAATCTTGTTCTTGCAATGAAATGCCCGAAAAAATCGACAGATATTGAAAAAATTAATGATATTTTAAGGAGATTTGATTGATATGAAGCTTATAATAGACAGATTTGAAGGTGAATATGCCGTTTGCGAAATGCCAAATTCAAAAATGGTGAATATTCCGAAAATTATTTTGGAAAATGCAAAAGAAGGCTCTTGTGTTACCGTAAGTGTAGCGGAAGATAATTCACTTAAAGAAGAAAACGAAGCACTTTTGAAAAAACTTTTTAAAAAGTAAAGGATGAATAAATTATGGCAGTTGAACTTATATACGGTCCAAAATTGGAAAATGCAAAAGAATATATTTT
>CAYPIJ010000164.1:0-3828 GCA_964410755.1 uncultured Oscillospiraceae bacterium
GTTCAAATATATTTTACCCCAAAAAACAATATATAAAAGTTGAAAAATAATATAAAGCTTGAAAAAAATTCAAAAGTAATATCATATATTTTGCAAACAAACATATTTTTTTCAAAAAAAGGTTGCATTTTCCTTTAAAATGATGTATAATATTGTTGTATTTAACGAAAGGAAGTATTTTTATGAATGATTTTTTTGTAACAATACAAGATATTGTAGATAAATTTAAACCGGAAATCATATACAACGACAAAGAACTTAAAGACATCAAAATTAGAACAACGGAAGTAAACCGTCCTGGCTTACAGCTTGTTGAATTTTTTGATTATTTCGACAATTCTCGTATTCAAATTTTGGGAAAAGTCGAAATGACTTATATGGCAAAAATTTTGCCTGAAGAAAGACGCCATTGTATGCGTGCTTTAATGCAAACCGGTATTCCGGCACTTTTCATTTCCAGAAATATGGAAATTTTTCCCGAAATTATTGAAGTTGCAAGAGAATACCATATTCCCGTTTTCCGTTCAAAGCAATCAACTTCAAAGCTTATGGCAAATCTTATTTCTTATTTGTCGGTTGAACTTGCGGAACGTGTAACAATTCACGGCGTTTTGTGTGAAGTTTACGGTGAAGGCGTTCTCATTACAGGTGAAAGCGGTGTAGGAAAATCAGAAACGGCAATCGAACTTGTGAAAAGAGGTCACAGACTTGTTGCCGATGATGCGGTTGAAATTAAAAAAGTTTCCGACTACACACTTTACGGTTCTGCACCTGAAACAATACGTCACTTTATTGAAGTAAGAGGTATCGGAATAATAGACGTAAAAAGAATTTTCGGTATGGGTCTTATTAAAGAAACAGCCAATATCGACTTGGTTATAAATTTGGAAATGTGGGATACCAATAAACAATACGACAGAGTTGGTCTTACCACACAGTATACCAATATTTTGGGCATTGATGTTCCCTCTCTTACAATTCCGGTAAAACCGGGTAGAAATCTTGCCGTGGTTGTGGAAATAGGCGCAATGAATCACAGACAGAAAAAATTGGGATACAATGCTGCCGAGGAACTTGAAAAAAAATGGTTTGAAAAAAATCAATAATGCAATCTGAAAGGACAAAATACAAATGACAACAGCAAATAAAATAACAATTTTACGAGTTTTACTCGTTCCATTTTTCATTTACTTTATTTATAATATGGATAAGCCTTATTTCGATGTAATTTCGGCCGCTCTTTTTATTATAATATCAATTACAGACTTTTTGGACGGTTACATTGCCAGAAAATACAATCAAATTACAACTTTCGGCAAATTTATGGACCCGCTTGCGGACAAAATTCTTGTAACATCAGCACTTATTATGCTTACTCAGCTTGGAAAATTCAGTGGTGTCATAGCCGTTATAATAATAGCAAGAGAATTTCTTGTTTCGGCAATCAGACAGCTTGCAGCGGCAGACGGCACGGTTTTGGCAGCAGCTTGGAGCGGTAAAGTAAAAACAACTTTCCAAATGATTGGTATAGTGGTTATTATTTTGGAAAATTATCTTAATGCAATCTATCCACTCCCCTACGGAACAATTTTCTCAATAATTATGCTTGTACTTACCGTATATTCGGGCGGAGAATACTTAATTAAAAACAGAAAACTTATAAGCTTTAAATAAGGAGAGAAAATATTGAAAACTGTGGGGATAATTTGTGAATACAACCCATTTCACAACGGACACAAACTTCATATTGAAAAAACAAGAAACGCACTCAATGCCGAGTGCGTTGTTTGTCTTATGAGCGGAAATGTTGTTCAAAGAGGAGATATTGCGATTTTCGATATGAACTATAGAGCAAAAAAAGCGGTTGAAAACGGTGCAGATTTGGTTTTGGAAATTCCCCCTCGCTTTGTTCTTACCTCCGCACAGTTTTACGCATATTACGGTATTTACATTTTAAACGCATTAAACGGTATCGACTATCTTTCTTTCGGAAGTGAATGCGGAAGTGTGGAAGAACTTGAAAACGAGCTTAAAAATATTGACGAAAACAAAATTAAAGAAAATTTAAAATCCGGTAAAACATACGGCGCTTGCATATCGGAAAGCGAAATTTTAAAAAATCCAAACAACATTTTGGGACTCGAATATTTAAAAGCTTTAAAAAATTTAAATTCAAATATTATTCCTTTTACCTTAAAAAGAGAATATGTAGAGCACCATTCAAAAGAAAGTACCGACAATTTTGCTTCCGCAAGCTTTATAAGAGAGCTTATAACACAAAATAAAAACTATGAAAAATATGTTCCCTACTCTGAATATGAAGAAAAAACATATTTTGGAAAAAATAAAGATATTTTACTGAAATATAAGCTTGCGTCTTCAAAAGAAGATGATTTGGAAAATTTAGCAAACATTTCCGAAGGCTTGAACAACAGAATTGTAAAATTCAAAAATGAAGAAAATTTCGAAAAAATAATTGATTCCGTAAAATGCAAAAGATATGTGCGAACAAGAATACAACGTGCACTATATTCAATTTTGTTTGACATAAAAAAAGAAAAAGTTTTGCCCACCTACACAAGAGTATTGGCTTTTAATGAAACGGGACAAAAATTCTTAAAAGAAATCAAAAAGAAATCACAAATTATAATTTACAGCAAAATAACAAAAAAAGATTTATACAACGATAAATTATTGCAAGAAGAACTGCGAATTAATGAAATAAGAAAAATAATAGACTGAACTTTCTTATTCGCATCTTTACCGATAATATGCTACAATATCTTTGAGGTGTATATAATGAAAAACAATTTAAAAACAATAATAAAAGATTCGGTTATTTCAATATTAATTTTGTCGTTATGCTTTTTGGCTTGCCTTATTTTGCAAAATATTTTCAAAGACGACACAGCACTTATTCCCTCAATATTTGTCTTGGGTGCATTTCTAACTTCCGTTATAACCCAAGGCTACATTTACGGAGTTATGGCTGCGCTTATAAGTGTTTTGGCGGTGAATTTTGCATTTACATTCCCTTTTTTTGCCTTTGACTTTACAATTCCCGAAAATATAATTTCTGCAATAATTTTACTTATTGTAACCGTTGTAACCTGCGGACTTACAACAAAAATAAAAAAGCAAGAAGCAATAAAAGCGGAAAGCGAAAAAGAAAGAATGCGTGCAAATTTGTTAAGAGGCATTTCCCACGATTTAAGACCCCCCCTTACCACCATATACGGTTCCGGCTCGGCCTTGCTTGACAATTATGAAAATTTTTCAAAAGAACAACGCAAGCAAATGTTGAAAGGAATAACGGAAGATGCACAGTGGCTTACAAGAATGGTTGAAAATCTTCTTTCCGTTACAAAACTCGATGGAAACAACGTTGAAATTATAAAAATAAACACAGCACTTGACGAGCTTATAGATTCCGTTCTTTTAAAATTTTCAAAAAGATACCCAAATGAAATCGTTCAAGTTGATATTCCCGACGAAATTGTTTTCATTCCCATAGATGCAATACTTATTGAACAGGTTATTTTAAATATTTTGGAAAATGCAGTTCAACACGCAAAAGGAATGACACAACTTTCATTAAAAGTTACTTTAACAAACAACAAAGCAATTTTTGAAATACGAGATAACGGTTGTGGAATTTCCGAAAATAAGTTAAAAAGCATATTTTCCGGATATTTCTCGGAAAACAATGAACCCTCCGACAATAAAAAGAACGCCGGTATCGGTCTTTCGGTGTGTTCGTCAATTATAAAAGCTCACGGTGGAAATATAACGGCGCACAATTCAAAAAAAGGCGGAAGTGTATTTCAA
>CAYPIJ010000165.1:0-3767 GCA_964410755.1 uncultured Oscillospiraceae bacterium
ATTCTCGCAGGTACAATGGCATTGTCATTGGCATCTTGCGGTGATAACAGCAAAAACAAAACAAACGGTGACGAAGTAAACCTTACTTGGGTTGTACCGGGTCCCGGCAAACAAACAGAAACCGACTTGGTTGCAGAGGAGATTAACAAAAAAATCAAAACCTATAAAGGTTTGGAAAACGTTAATCTTAAAATCGAAAACATTGCAACCTCCGACTATTCGCAGAAAGTTATGCTTATGCAAACAGGTGGCGAACAGATGGACATTTTGGGAACTTACACACTTAATTACAACGATGAAGTTAAGAAAAACACATTTCTTGACATCACCGACCTTATGAAAAAGTATGCTCCCGATGTTCTCAATGAAATTCCCGATTGGGCTCTCCAGCTTACACAGGTTGACGGTAAACAGTATACCATCACCAACTACCAGCAAATGAGTGACCCAATGTGGGGCTACACATTCCACAAAGAAGATGCAGACCAGTATCTCGATGCGGAAGCTTTGGAAAAAGAAGCTCGTTCAAGCGACATTTTAACTTCAAAAACTCTTGATATTTTTGAAAACTATATGTCCGACCTTAAAAAAGCAGGCAAGCTTAACCAAGGTATGCGTGCAGGTTCAACTTGGGCTATGAAAGGTTACGTTAGCTTGATTGGCCCTTACGTTTACAGAGCAGAAGCAGACAAAGTTGTTGTTGAACACAGACTTGAACTCGACACTTTGAAAATGCTTTCCGAACGTTTCCACGATTGGTTTAAAAAAGGCTACATCAGAAAAGACGTTCTTTCTGCTGAAGTTTCAAAAGGAAATTACGATATTTGGCATGAACAATGGCACAAATATTCTGAAAATTCTCTCACAATGAAGTCAAAAGAGCCTATTAAACAGGTTCGTTCAGCTGAAAACTTCCATGTTGGTATTGCTGCCAATGCAGGTGGTAACGGTGTAACTCAGGTTTCTAAAAATCCCGAAGAAGCTGTAACTTTACTTAACCTTATGTATTCTTCAAAAGGTAAAGACCTCTACAGACTTATCGTTTACGGAATTGAAGGCAAACACTATAAGAAAATCAGCGAGGACAGAATGGAGCCTATCGGTTATGAAGGCTCACAGGCTGGCTCTGATGCACCTTACGGTATTACAAAATGGCTTATGGGTAACACTGCTAACGCTTTTGAAGCTCCAACAGATCCGGAAGGCTGGAACGATTATGTATTTAATGATTGGAATATTAATGCTATTCCGTCTCCTGTTTCCGGTATCTATATCAATACCGAAAGTATCGATACAAAGCTTACACAGTGTAACAACGTTTGCAGTGAATACATAGACCAGCTTACTTCAGGTGCTATGACAGATTGGACCTTTACTTATAAAGAAGCTATGAACAAGCTTAAAATTGCAGGTAACGACGAAGTTAAAGCATACTTGCAAAAATGCGTTGACGAATTTATCGCATCAAAAAAATAATTCAAAAATAATAACTTTAAAAAAAATTAATTAAATAGCAGTAATTTTCACTTTATACCTCACCGTTTCGGTAACGATGTATGTACAATTGTCTTTTACCGAATTAGAAAGGCGACTTAAACGCAATTTTCTTGTCAGGGGTGAGGGGCAACCTTTCCGAACGTTTTCCCCTCACCCCCTAACGGCCCGACACCCCTTCTCACCGGCTACTCAAACGCCGTAGGGCTGATGTTACTTTGCGTTTGAATGTGATTGTACAAACATCTCTAACAACCGTATATGTCATTTCGACTAAGTGCCGTAAGGCACGCATGGAGAAATCCCCTGTGTTTTGGTTGACGAAAGGTGGGGTAAAGGTGGAAAAATTGCAAAAAAATAAATTACGAAAGGATTTTTTATATGAAAATTTCAAAAAGAATTTTCTCATTTTTAGTTTCCTTACTTATGATTACATCATCGGTTGGCGTTGCAACAGCAACGGAGGCAACCGATACAACAAACGGAGAAACATACCACATTGACATTTCAAGTGAGTTCAATATGGACGGTATTGCATCCGTAGGTGACACTTTAAAAAATGATACTTGGATGAACGGAACAACTTATGGTTTTCCCGCAAGCCTTTTCACAGCTGAAAACGGACTTGTAAAATTCAGTGCAAAATCTTTGGATAAAAAAGATCCTAACGGTAAGGTTGAAAAAGCTAATTTACAATCAGTAGCTGTTCCTTCAACGGATAACGCAGAATTTTTAATTCCTCAAGTGGGATTAAAAGGTGGCGTTAATGATAATGTTTTTATTGCTGCAAATACAGAAAAAACATTTACTCTTAAAGAGGGTGCAACAAATATTGATAAAATAAGAATTGCACTTCACATGTATAATAACGCAAGTTTTACATTTACAGTAAACTATAGTGACAATACAAGTGATATTGTAAAAACTGACAGTGATTTTCAAGCTTTTTTGAGAGATGCTAATTGGAACGCTGTAAACTGGTATATCGGAAAACCCGTTAGACGTTTTTGTTGGAAACAAACATCTTCCGCTATAAAAATCAATGACAATGGTGTAGCCGAAACGAGTGTAGCAGCTCAACATGACGCTGAGTGGGGTATCGCAGGTTACCAAATTCCTGTTGATAAAACAAAGACACCTGTTTCTTTAACAGTTAAGGCAACAAATCCTATTTCGGTTTTTGCTATAAACGAATGTCAGCTTTACAACGAAGAAATGAAGTTTGTAGTTGACGAAGTTAAAGCTTACGGAACAGGTATTGCATACACAACAGCTCAAATTGAAAAAATCGAGCTTGCAAAAAAATATGTAGATATACTTGAAATTAATGATGATGATTTCAATGCAATTTATTCTGTAGCTATGAAACAGAAAAATATTGCAGGAACTATTCATCTTGATATTTCAAACTATTTGAATGTAAGTACAATAGGTACTTTTGGTGAAGAAGCTGACCCAACAACATGGTTTGGTGGCGATACTTCTTTACAAAAATGGGGTTACCAAGCACAATATTTTGACAGTGGAGATTATTTGATTCTTGACGAACATAAAGACAACGTTGCTACAGGTAATAAGCTTGAAGCTTACATTCCCGAATCAAGAAGAACAGCAAAAGCTTTGGATTCATATTATATGTCTTCGTCTGATAAAGCAATTGAACTTGATTTAAAGGAAGTAAAAACCAAAAGCATTAATTTTGTTGCACAGTCAAGAGGAAATGTAAAACTTAATGTAGTTGTTGAATATTCAGACGGAACACAATTAACAAAAGAAGTCGGTGTAGGTGAATATGGTCAATCTTCACATCACAAGCATACCGGACAAAATGGATATTACAAAGCTATGACCGGTTTGAAAGGATTAAATTACAGATATGCAGGAATAAATGCAGAAAATAAATTGTATGATTCCTCAGGATCTGATGCAACAGTTGGTATTGCAATGTATAAAGTTGATCTTGACGAAAATAAAATTCCTGTATCACTTAAAATAAGTCATTCAGATACAAGTAATAAAGTAGGTTTTTATGCTGTAGAACAAATGCCTATAACATCTTCTGAAATTATAACAGCAGTAAATACAGCAAAAGCACTTGAAACAAAAGTAGGGTTAATGACGGCTGAAGAAGTTGAATCTATAAAATTTGCTAAAAAATATGCTCCTATTCTTATTGAGACTGGAATTGGAACAGCTTCCGATTATGCATTCTTAGATACAGTTTTGGCAAAAGCTAACAATCACCAGGCACTTAGCGGTTTGGCACACATTGA
>CAYPIJ010000166.1:0-3704 GCA_964410755.1 uncultured Oscillospiraceae bacterium
GGAGGAATTGCGGGAAAAATCAGTTCAACAGTCAGAAAATGCTATTCAAAAAGTAAAATAGTGGTTGAACGTTATGTCGGCGGTGTTGTGGGAAAAGGCGAAAATGTCACCATGTCTTACGCAATTGTAAATGTAAGCGGTGATGAAAATGTAGGCGCAATTTGCGGTGATGCACAAAAGAAAGGCAAGATTTACGAAAACTATTTTGTCAATAAAGGCAAAGGCGGTATCGATAATATAAGCTATAAAGATATAGCTGAGCCTGTAAGTTTTGAAAAACTTAAAGAAATAAACGGCATTCCACTTAAATTTATAAGCTTTACCGTTACCTTTAAGGCAGAGGATAAAATTATTGATGTGCAGGATATTAAATACGGTGAAAGTACGGAAAGAATAAAATATCCCGATATTCCGCCCCAAAAGGGCAATTTCGGAAAATGGGAAGAAGTGAAAGCGAAAACAGTAACCGAAAATATTGAAATAAATTGCGAATACCGGCCTTATATTACCGTTCTTTCAAGTGAAGAAAAAGACGGAAAACTTGCAATTGCTTTGGCAGAGGGCGATTTTACAGACGAAGCAAGACTTGAAGTAATTGAAAATGACGAAAAGCCGAAAAATATTTTCGGAAATGTAAAATCGTATAATATTAATCTTTACAATACCGATGTTACGGAAAAAGATAATGTAAAAATAAGAATTTTAAACAAAGATAAATATAATGTTGTTGCTTACACAAAAAAAGGAGATAAGTGGGAAAAAACTTCCGTTACGTATAAGGGGAAATATGTATTGCTTGAAACAAAAGGCACACGAAACACCATAGCTTTGAAATTTGAAAAAAGAAACAAAACAATTATTATATTGGTGATAGGTGCATTTTTGTTTGCAATTGTTGCGTTTTTCCTTGTGATAAAAAAATCTAAAAAGAAAAAATCAAAATAAAAAAATAAAAAACCCTATCCGTGAGAAAATTAGCGGATAGGGTTAATTTTATTCGTATTCTTTTACCATTAAGGCTCTTTTGTATCCTTTTTCTTCCGAAATTGATTCTATGTAGAACTTTCTGCCGTAATAAAATCTTACAAGGTCGAAATATTTTGCCGCAGTGTGAAGTTCAAGTCTTTTAACGTGTTTTTCTTTCATAACTCCGTCAACAACGCTTATAAGTCCTTTTCCCACACCTTGGTTTTGGTTGTTGGTGATAACTCCGAAACGGCTTAAATATGCGGTGTTGTCTTCATTTACCTTAATTCTTACGCTACCCACGGGAACGTTGTTTATAAAAGCAACAAAAACAAGCTTTTCTTTTATGTCACGTCTTACGTCATCTGCCGTTTCGTTCAGTGCTTCAATGTTTTTAAGTCCTGTGTTGTCAATATATTTTTGGAAAGAAATTTTTGTTATTTTTAAAATATCTTCAATTTCGTTTTCCGTTGCAAGGCGGATTGTAAATCCATACAGTAATTCGTTTTCCATTTCTTTTTCCTCTTTTATTTATTTGCCATAAGCATAGTCATAATAGCTTTTTGTGCGTGAAGTCTGTTTTCGGCTTCCTGGAATATTCTTGAATGGTCGCCGTCAATTACATCTTCCGTAACTTCAAAGCCTCTGTACGCGGGCAAGCAGTGGAGAAAAATTGATTTTTTATCGGAAAGAGAAAAAAGCTCTTTGTTGATTTGATAATCTTTGAATTCCTTAATTTTTGTTTGTTTTTCGCTTTCCTGTCCCATACTTATCCATGTGTCTGTGTAAACAACGTGAGCACCTTTCATGGCTTCTTGTGGGTCTGTTGTTTCAACGATTGAACAATTTTGTGTTTTTGCTATTTTTCTTGCTTTTTCCATTTGTTCAGCGTTGCATTTGTATTTTTCGGGAGTTGCAACATAGAAATCCATTCCTGCCATAGCGCAAGCGTGAGCGAGAGAATGAGCCATATTGTTACCATCGCCTATGTAGCACATTTTTAGACCTTTTGTTGTGCCGAATTCTTCAATAATAGTTTGCATATCCGCCATAGCTTGGCAAGGGTGCTCGTCATCCGTAAGTGCATTTATAACAGGAATTGAACCGTATTTTGCAAGGTCTGTTACGTCTTTTTGATCAAATGTTCTTATCATAATTCCGTCAATCATTCCCGAAAGAACGTTTGCGGTATCGTAAATGCTTTCGCCTCTGCCGAGCTGAATGTCGTTTGAGCTTAAAAACAATGCGTGACCGCCCAATTGATACATACCTGTTTCAAAAGAAACTCTTGTACGTGTTGAAGATTTTGCAAAAATCATTCCCAATGTTTTTCCTTCAAGATATTTGTGTGAAATGCCTTTTTTCTGCATTTTTTTAAGGTTGTCCGCAAGTGTGAGTATTTCGTCAAATTCTGCTTTTTCAATGTCTGTTATGCTTATAAAATGTTTCATTTATTTGTCCTCCAATATGTTTTCAATTTCGTTTACAAGTAAGTCTGCTTCTTCTTTTTTTAGTATGAGCGGTGGTACAAGTCTGAAAACGCTTGTTCCCACAGTTCCCACAAGAAAGCCTTTTTCAAAAAGCTTTTTGGAATATTCTTTTGCCAAAGGCTCGAAAAATTCAATTCCTATCATAAGTCCCATTCCTCGAACTTCTTTTATCTTCTTTGTTTTGTCTTTTACCGCATTTAAATTTTCTTTTAAATAATTTCCGACTTCGCAGCAGTTTTCAAGAATTTTCTTTTCCTTAATTTCGGAAAGTACTGCAAGAGCTGCTGTTGTTGCAAGGGGATTACCGCCAAATGTTGTTCCATGGTCGCCGGGGGTAAATGCACAAAATTTATCTTTTGCCAAAACAGCACCTATCGGAACACCGCCTCCAAGAGCTTTTGCAAGTGTCATAATGTCGGGCTCAATGTCGTAATTTTCATAGCAGAAAAGCTTTCCCGTTCTGCCTATTCCGGTTTGAATTTCGTCTATAATAAGGATAATGTCGTTATCGTCACAAATTTTTCTTATTTCCTTTACATAGTCCTTGTCAAGAGGTACAACACCGCTTTCGCCTTGAATAAGCTCCAGCATTATTGCTCCTGTATTTGGTGTAATTGCATTTTTCAATTCTTCAATTGAATTTTTTTCAACGTGAATGAATTTTTGAGTTAATGGGGCAAAAGGTTTTTGGTATTTTTCTTGTCCTGTTGCGGAAACCGTTGTTAGAGTTCTGCCGTGGAAAGAATTTTTTAATGTGATAACTTCATATTTATTCTCATTTTTTGCATAAAAATACTTTCTTGCGAGCTTGATTGCACCTTCGTTTGCTTCAGCACCGGAATTTGCAAAAAAAGCTTTATCGGCAAAGGAGTTTTCGCACAATTCCTTTGCAAGCATTGCTTGAGATTCAACATAGTAAAGGCTTGATGTATGAACAACTTTTTTCGCTTGCTCACAAATTGCATTTGTTACACATTCGTTGCCGTATCCCAACGCATTTACGGCTATTCCTGCCATAAAATCGTAATATTTTTTCCCGTCTGTCGAAAAAAGGTTTACGCCTTTTCCGTATTCAAAGCATACGGGGATTCTGTCGCCGAAAGTATTCATATAATACTTTTTATCGGTTTCTATTATACCATTCAATTTTTGTTCCAAATTTATCAGCTCCGTTTTTTAATAATTATACATTAAAATTTATATTTATACATATTATACACCTTTTTTCATAATTTGTCAAGTGGATAG
>CAYPIJ010000167.1:0-3644 GCA_964410755.1 uncultured Oscillospiraceae bacterium
ATGATATATTTTAATATTTTTAATATTTTACAACTCTGTTTTCACCCAAACCTACACGGTTTAAGTAAATTGTTTTTTCTTTTTTGTCGATTGTTACAATGTCGTACAAAAGCTCGGTTTTTGTTCCGTCAATTCTGTTGGGAAGATACATCATAACATTTGCAATGTAAATGCAAGGGATATTTTCCTTTGTTCTTTCAACAAAATCATCGTGATAGTGTCCCAAGAAAAATCCAATCACTTCTCCCCTTTTACAGTTTGAAAAATCAGCCTCAACCTGTACCACATAATCTTGCATTTTATAAATTTTATCAATTTTACCGCCTGCTTTATAAGTGTCGGCAATATCAATCAACGCTTCAAGATTTCTTTCTTTCAAGCTGTGACAAGCAAAAACAACGTTCCAACCGTCCTCGTCAAATTGCAAAGCTGTATTTATAAGCCAGTTAATCTGCGGTTGTCTTAAACCGAAAATATCCTGTTTACGGTATATAAAAGCACCGTTTTTGTTAAATCTTGAAGGAATATCGGTTGTATTTAAGAATATATATCTTACTTTATTTTTATTATCGTTTACAAGATAATAAAGGTCATGATTTTTCTCGTCAAATTCAGCTCCCACATAAGGCAAATGGTCATAAAAAACATCATACAACTCTCTTATTGTAAAATGATTTGTTGCCGTGTGATTTCCGCAAAATGTATCCCATATTGAGTTATCATCGTGATTTCCGTTTACGGGATAATAATTTTTAACTTCTCTCAAATAATCTCTTAAGCCTTCGTAACCCTTTTTCTTATAATTCATTTTGTCGCCGTCGTTAATGTAGTCACCGCCAAGAATAAGTTTATCGGCATTTACGGCTTTAGAAACTTCATTGTATGAATTAAAAAGACGTTTTGTTCTCACATCGTGATTTTCAGAAACAGAATAATGAATATCTGTCATATATCCGAATGTGAAAGTGTTATCATTTTGAATGTTTTTCACTTCTTCAATGCATCTTTGTGCATCTTCTTTTATGTAATCTGGATATACATCGTTTGAAGAAAGTTCAGGTGAAATATATCCAAATGCAATAAAACCTTTTGTTAAAGATTCTGTTTTATCCATAATTATTCTCCTTGATTTTTAATAAGTAAAATTCATTGATATAGTACCATAAATAGCACCAAATGTCAACCCTTTTTCGGAAAAATTTTAAAAAAAGTTTTGTTTTGTGACAAAATAACATTTTGAAGTATCGAAAGTATACTTTTTTAAAAAAAGAAATTTAAAAACAGAGTATTTTTTTTTATAAAGTGAATCAAAAACAAAAAAACAACCGCAATATAATAACTACGGTTGTAAGGAAAATATGAAAAAAATTACATTTTTGTAACCGGATAAAGAATCTTAAGCTGATTAAGCTTGCTTTCGTAAGCTTTATGCTGTTTTTCGGAAATAAGATTTCTCTTTATTCCATCTTTTACTTCTTCATAGCTACGCATTTCGGAAGGCTTTTTGGAATTGAGTTTTATCAAATGATAACCGAACTGTGTTTTAACCGGCTCACTGATTTCGCCTTCATTCATTGAAAAACAAGCTTCGTCAAATTCAGGAACCATTTGTCCTCTTGAAAAATCACCTAAATTACCGCCTTTTTGTGAAGAAGGGCAAGAACTGTTTTCTTTTGCGGCATCTTCAAAGGTAATTTCATTGTTTGTGATTTTTGCTTTCAATTCGTTAGCTTTATCTTCGCTGTCAACAAGAATATGGCTTGCATTTACCATATCTCCAGTTTGGAATTTGTCTTTGTTTTCTTCGTAAAATTTCTTTGCTTCTTCATCTGTTACTTCAATTTTTTCCAAAGTTTTTGAAATAACAAAATCAGCAAGCAAATCTTCTTTCACTTTCTGAAGGTGAGCCTTAAATTCGACATTGTGTTCATACAAATTTTTAGCCGCATCAAGCAAAAGAAGCTTTTTGTTTATAAGCTGGTCCAAAACCATAGCTTTTCCCTGAGGATTGTTGAAATCCTGACCTCTTTGTTGAGTAAGCATCATAGCCATTTCGTCAACTTCTGATTGTGTTACAGTTAAATTTTCAACTGTTGCAAGAATTTTTTCGTTTGTCATTTTAATATATGTCCTTTCTGTTATTAACCTGTATATTTTAAAGGATCGCACGGAACACCGTTTTTCCTTATTTCAAAATGCAAATGAGGACCGGTACTTCTTCCCGTATTACCCAATTTTCCTATAACTTCACCTTGTGCCACCTTTTGTCCGACGATAACACCGATTGAATTTAAGTGACCGTAATATGTTTCATAACCATCGTCATGCTGTATTTTAATAAAATTACCGTAACCGCCATTCCAGCCTGCATAGGTAACGGTTCCTCCGTCGGAAGCCTTAACGGGATCTCCAACAGAACCACCTATATCAACACCCTGATGCTGTCTTCCCCAACGGGAACCGTATCTGGAAGTAACAGAACCGTAATAGGGACGCAAAAATGTTCCCGTAGGTGCATTTTTCGGTTTCTTTTTAGTTCCCGAAAGAACAACCTTATCAACAGGGTTGGAAACAATTTCTTCACTTACGGCATTTCTGTCTTTCAAAACTCCGTTTACTTTCACATTTTCATAAACAACGTTTTTCACGCCGTTTACACCGTTCACGGAAACAACTGTTGTACCTTGATAACGTGTAGAATCGTTTTTTACTTTTGTTTCAAAAGGTATTTCCTCGGTAACAGCTTCTTTTGATACCGCTTTTACTTGAATCATAGCAATGGGAGCTTTTATGCAAAGTTCTGTTCCCACATTTAAAATTTCCGGAACAACATCGGGATTATTGCTTAAAATTTCATTTTGTGTAACTTTATAATTATCGGCAATTTCTCCGATTGTTTCCCCTTCTTTAACAACGTGAACAACTGCTTGCGTTTTTTCACGGTTTAAAATCTCGGATGCATCACTTTTGCTCTTAATTTTATCGTCGCTTACTCTTGCTTTTTTCACATATACACTGTTGTAAAAAGAAACTTCGTTATCTTCTGTTTTGTATTTTGATTTTATGGTATTCAAAATTTCTTTTGCATCTTTTTCGCTTTCCAAAGCAACGGCAACTTCTTTGTCAACATATACAGCATAAGCATAGGTTAAACCGTCAAGTGCGGAAACAACATTTTCGCAAGCTTCTTTTTCGGAAATTATGCTTTCTCCTTTCACAAAAGCAAGACTGCAACCTGCATAACTAAATTTATAATCATTTCCTTTTGCATTTTTTATTGATTGCATTGCAGATTTTAAAACGTTTTGTGCTTCTTCTGCCGTAGCAACAACGCCATAGCTCTCATTTTCCACAACAACCTTGTATCCTGCCCTAACGTTAAGAACCGAAACAAGTGAAAACAAAACAAACAAATGTACAAAAAAGGCAACCGCCTTGAAATGATTAAGATTGATTTCAGATACCTTTTTATTAAGATACTTTTTAAAATTCTTTTCAGAAAATACAGACTTTATTTTCTTTAACTTTTCTGTCAAAATTTTTCATTCCTTTCTTCTAAATTTATATCTGTCCTCTATGTATTTTTGTAATTGTTAAAGCGAAATTTCAATTATGTTACAAAACAATTACAGACACCATTGTAC
>CAYPIJ010000168.1:0-3601 GCA_964410755.1 uncultured Oscillospiraceae bacterium
CAATAATATAATATTTTTTAAAAATAACTTGAAAAAAAATATATTATGTGTTATAATGATATGTGGTTGATTGGTTTGTATTCATTCATCAAAACCAAAGCATTAAATTTAAAGGCAGGAATTTATATGAAAGCAAAAATCCACTCTTTTGAATCTTTCGGTACCGTAGACGGACCGGGGATAAGATTTGTAACTTTTTTTAAAGGTTGCTCGTTAAGATGCAAATACTGTCACAACCCCGACACTTGGTCGCAAAAAGGTGGCGAAGAGTACACGGTTGAAGAAATAGTTAATCAGGTTTTGAAATACAAAAACTATTATGGTTCAAACGGAGGAATAACCGCATCGGGCGGTGAACCTCTTATGCAAATTGATTTTATAACGGAGCTTTTCAAAAAACTCAAGGAAAAAAATATCGGTACGGCAGTTGACACTTCAGGCTATATGTTTGACAAAGAAAACGAAGAATGCGTTAAAAAACACGACGAACTTTTAAAATATGCAGATTTGTTTTTACTCGACATTAAACATATCGACGACGATAAACACATTGAATTAACAGGTGTTTCCAACAAAAACACCCTTGATTTTGCAAAATATTTAAGTGACAACGGCAAAAAAATTTGGATAAGACACGTTCTTGTACCAACAATTACCGATATTGACGAACAGCTTTATAAATTAAAAAGCTTTTTAGACACTTTAAATACAGTTGAAAAGGTTGAAGTACTTCCCTACCACACCATGGGAATTGTAAAATATAAAAATTTGGGATTGCCTTACAGACTTGAAGGTATTGAACCGCCTACAAAAGAAAGAGTTGAAAATGCAAAGAAAATTTTGAGAGGCGAAATTTCCAAATAATATCAACTTACAAAGACAGAAAGGAATGATAGCAAATGATTACCAAAGAAAACTACCAAGAAGAACTTAAAGGCATTTGTTTGGTTGAAATAAGCGGTGAATCCTGTGCAAACTGTTTGACGCTTATGCCACTTGTAAACAAGCTTGCAAGCACTCGTGACGATTGCAGAGCTGTGCACATTGAAGCAGATGAAAGCACAACTTGGTTTATGGAAAAATATGAAATTGACAGAGTCCCCACCTTGCTTTTAACAGATGACGGACAGGTGTTTGCAAAAGCAACCGGTTTTCAGCCCGAAGAAATTTTGGAGCTTTGGCTGGATGCGAAAATTGAGGAACACAAAAACAATTAACACAGTAAAAAAACAGCGAATATAAAACAAAAAAATTCGCAATCAAATAAAAGGAGATTTTAAAATTATGTTTGAACAGTGGAATGGCTTTGAAGCCGGAAAATGGAGCGATGATGAAGTAAACGTAAGAGACTTTATCCAGAGAAACTACACACCTTATGAAGGTGATTCAAGCTTTTTGGCTCCTGCAACAGAAGCAACAAAAAAATTATGGGATATAGTTTGTGACTTATCCAAAAAAGAAAGAGAAAACGGTGGCGTTTTGGACGCTGATACAACTACAGTATCAACACTCACAAGTCACGCACCGGGTTACATCGACAAGGATTTGGAAAAAATCGTTGGTGTACAGACAGACAAACCTTTTAAACGTTCTTTACAGCCTTTCGGCGGTATAAAAATGGCTGAACAAGCTTTGGAGTCTTACGGCTACACAATTAACCCCGAAACAAAAGAAATTTTCAAAAAATATCGTAAAACTCACAATGACGGAGTTTTTGATGCATATACACCTGAAATGCGTCTTGCAAGAACTGCACATATCCTCACAGGTCTTCCCGATACTTACGGAAGAGGCCGTATCGTTGGTGACTATCGTAGAATAGCTCTTTACGGTATCGATTACCTCGTTGAACACAAAGAAGCTGACAAAGCTAACATCAAAGGCGAAATGACACCTGATAAAATCAGAAACAGAGAAGAAATCGCTGAACAGATTAAAGCATTGAAAGCATTGAAAGAAATGGCTGCATCTTACGGATACGACATTTCAAAACCTGCTAAAAATGCACAAGAAGCAATTCAGTTCTTGTATTTCGGTTACTTGGGTGCTGTTAAAGACCAAAACGGTGCTGCTATGTCAATCGGACGTACATCAACATTCCTCGATATCTACATCGAAAGAGACCTTAAAAACGGCGTTTTGACAGAAATTGAAGCTCAGGAACTTATCGACCACTTCATTATGAAATTGAGAATTGTTAAATTTATGAGAATTCCTTCGTACAACGAACTCTTCTCAGGTGACCCAACTTGGGTAACAGAATCAATCGGTGGTATGGGTGTTGACGGAAGATCACTTGTTACAAAGAACTCATTCCGTGTACTCCACACTCTTATCAACTTAGGACCTGCTCCCGAACCAAACCTCACAGTTCTTTGGTCAAAGAATTTACCCGCAAACTTCAAAAAGTTCTGTGCTGAAATCTCAATCAAAACATCTGCTATTCAGTACGAAAGCGATGATCTTATGAGACCTGAAATGGGCGATGACTATTGTATCGCTTGTTGCGTAAGCTGTATGAAAGTTGGTAAAGATATGCAGTTCTTCGGTGCAAGAGCTAACCTTGCTAAATGCTTGCTCTACGCTATAAACGGTGGTGTTGACGAAATGGCACTTGACAAAAAGACAGGCAAACCTCTCCAGGTTTCACCTAAATTTGAAGCTATTAAATCAGACGACAAGCTCGATTATGATGAAGTAATGGAAAAATATGAAAATATGATGGATTGGCTCGCTGATATTTATGTAAATACTCTTAACCTTATCCATTATATGCACGATAAATATTGCTATGAAGCAATTGAAATGGCATTGCATGATACAGAAGTAAGAAGATTCTTTGCAACAGGTATTGCAGGTCTTTCTTGCGCAGCTGACTCACTTTCCGCTATTAAATATGCAAACGTTTACCCCATCAGAAACGAAAACGGTCTTGTAGTTGACTACAGAATTGAAGGAGACTTCCCGAAATACGGTAACAACGATGACAGAGTTGACTCAATCGCTGTTAAGATTGTAAAATCTTTCATGAGAAAAATTCAGTCACACTACACATACAGAGAAAGTATTCCTACAATGTCAATTCTTACAATTACTTCAAACGTTGTATATGGTAAGAAAACAGGTAACACACCTGACGGACGTAAAGCCGGTGTTCCTTTGGCTCCCGGTGCTAACCCAATGCATGGTAGAGATACACACGGTGCTTTGGCTTCACTTGAATCAGTTGCTAAACTTCCTTATGAATATTGCAGAGACGGAATTTCAAACACATTCTCCGTAACACCTGCTTCATTGGGTAAAGACGACTAATAAACAGTAAATAAAAACAAAAATATAACAAAATATCTGAAAGGAGATATTACTATGTCACAGAAAGTAGATAATTTGGTTAATATGTTAGACGCTTACGTTGCAGACGGTGGTTATCACCTTAATGTAAACGTATTTAACAGAGAAACACTTCTCGATGCTCAGGCACACCCTGAAAAATATCCTCAGCTTACGGTTAGAGTATCCGGCTATGCTGTAAACTTCATTAAGCTTACAAAAGAACAGCAGGACGACGTTATTTCCAGAACCATTCACGAATCCATGTAAT
>CAYPIJ010000169.1:0-3585 GCA_964410755.1 uncultured Oscillospiraceae bacterium
ATGTTGGAATTATTATGGACGGTAACGGAAGATGGGCAAAAAAAAGAGGACTGCCTCGTACCGCAGGTCACGGAGCCGGCGCCGATACTTTGGTGAAAATTGCAAGATATGCATTTGATATGGGAGTTAAAGTTCTTACGGTTTATGCTTTTTCAACGGAAAATTGGAACAGACCGAAGGACGAGGTTTCCAATCTTATGGATTTGGCGGTTGACAGACTTCCGAAAATGGAAAGCCTTATGGAGGGGAGGGAAGTGTGTGTTAAGTTTTTGGGAGATGTTGAAAGATTTTCACCGAAGCTTTACGAACTTTTGAAAAATGAAGAAGAACGAACCAAAAAATATGAAAGTACCGGGAACTTTTTAAATATATGTGCAAATTACGGTTCAAGAGATGAGATAACAAAAGCTGTAAAAGAAATTGTATCCCTTGCTATTGAAGGCGATGTTGATGTTTCTGAGATAACACCTCAAATGATTTCTGAGCATTTGTATACGGCGCATTGTCCCGACCCTGACCTTATCATTCGCCCAAGCGGTGAATACAGACTTTCCAATTTTCTTATGTATCAGGCTTCATACAGTGAATTTTATTATGATGATGTTTTGTGGCCCGATTATACGCCGAAAGATTTTGACAGAGCGATTCTTGCTTATCAAAAACGAGATAGAAGATATGGAAATGTAAAGTAGAATTTTTGGAGGATTTAATAAATGAAACAACGTATAATAAGTGGTATTGTTGCCGCAATAATTTTAATTTGCTTACTGTTGACACCTGTTTTTGTCATAAAAACAGCTGTTGCGGTGGTTCTTTTGGGCTGTATGTATGAAGCATTGAAATGCTTTTCAATGGATAAAGAGCCCGTATTTCTTTTTGTAGGTGGATTAAGCTGTATTGTAATGCCTTTTTTGGGAAATGATATTTTAAAATATTTAAGCGGAAATGTGAATTACATAGGTGCATTTTTGGGACTTTTTGTTGTTTTAATGTGTGTTGGGCTTGTGTTCGGACACAAAAAAATAACTGTTGAAAAAATGGGAATTTTTGCATTTTTGCTTTTGTTGATTCCTTTTTGTCTTTCTCACCTTTCCTATATACGTCAGCTTGATATGGGTGCATTTTATATTTGGCTTCCGATTTTGGGAGCATTTGTACCGGATATCGGTGCGTATTTTGTCGGAAGATTTTTCGGTCATAAAAAGCTTTGTGAAGAAATTAGTCCGAAAAAAACAGTTGCAGGCAGTATAGGTGGCTTTGTTGGAGCGTTTTTTGGATTTTTTGTTTATTCGCTTGTTTTGAAATTTGTATTTGATATAAGTGTAAGTTATATTCCTTATTATATAATAGCAATTTTGTGCGGTGGACTTTCTCAAATTGGGGATCTTACCGCTTCAATGCTTAAACGTGCAAACAACGTTAAGGACTTTGGCAAAATTATGCCCGGTCATGGCGGATTTTTGGACAGAGTTGACAGTATGATTTTTATTTCTCCTGTCATATACTATATTATTACCGTTTTTTGCAATAATTTATTTTTCTAAAATAAAGGAGTTGAATATTTGTGACAAAATCAGTTATTATAGCCGGTTCTACCGGTTCTATAGGAACGCAAGCATTGGCTGTTTGCAAAATGCACAATATAAATGTTGATGCTTTGTCGGCAGCAAGTAATACGGATTTACTTTGCAAGCAAGCAAAGGAATTTGGTGTGAAAAAAATTCATATTAACAATGAATCGAAATATAAAGAATTAAAAGACAATTTACCTAATGACACAAAAATTTATGTTGGTAAAAGCGGACTTTTGGATTTAATAAATGAAAGCAACGCTGATACTTTTTTAAACGGAATAACAGGCAGTGCAGGACTTGTTCCTACGGTTGCGGCAATTGAAAAGAAAATGAAGATTGCTCTTGCAAACAAAGAAACCATTGTTTGCGGTGGTGAATATGTTATGAATAAGGCAAAAGAAAACAATGTGGATATTATGCCTGTGGATTCGGAGCATTCCGCTGTTTTTCAGAGTATGCAGGGGAATAAGCACGGACAAATTAAGCGTATAATTTTAACTGCTTCAGGTGGTCCTTTTTTTGGAAGAACGGATTTAAAAAACATAAAAATAGAAGACGCTCTTAATCATCCAAATTGGTCTATGGGAAGAAAAATTACAATAGACAGTGCAACGCTTATGAATAAAGGTTTGGAAGTTATTGAAGCACATCACTTTTTCGGTCATAAGCCTGTTTTCGTTGTGGTTCACAGGGAGAGCATAGTTCATTCCATGGTGGAATATGACGACAATGCAATTATCGCACAGCTTGGAACGCCGGATATGACTATTCCCATTCAGCTTGCACTTACATATCCTGACAGACTTGTTTCTTCGGCAAAGCCCGTTGATTTTGAAACAATTTCAAAACTTACGTTTTATCCGCCCGATACAAAAACTTTTGTATCTTTAAATTTGGCTTATGAAGCCTTAAAAATAGGCGGAACTATGCCTTGTGTTTTGAATTGTGCAAACGAAGTTGCCGTTGAAAGCTTTTTGGAAGGAAAAATAGAATTTTATCAAATTCCGGTATTTGTGGAAAAAACTATGGAAAACATAAAGATAAAGCAGAACTATACACTTTCAGATCTTGTGGAATGTGATAAAATTACAAGAGAAGAGACTTACAGATTAATTGATAAAAAATAAGGAGTTTTGTATATGTCATTTTTAATAAGTGCTGTTGCCGTTATTTTGGTGTTTGGGATTGTTATTCTTATACACGAATTCGGTCATTTTGTTACCGCTAAAATTTTCGGAGTTAAGGTTCATGAATTTTCTTTGGGAATGGGACCTTGCCTTTTTCATAAAACGAAAGGAGAAACACAATACAGTGTCAGAGCATTACCCGTCGGCGGTTATGTAAAAATGGAAGGTGAAGATGGTGAAAGTGAAGACGAAAAAGCATTTTCTAAGAAAAAAACGTGGCAAAGAGCTATAATTCTTGTGGCAGGAGCTTTTATGAATTTTGTTCTCGGATTTTTGCTTATTGTTATTCTTTACGGATTTACTTTGGACACTGTTCCCACAACTCAAATTAATGAGGTTATGGAAGGTTACGGAGCACAAAATGCCGGGATTGAAAAAAATGATGTTATTTTAAAAATTAACGGTGAAAGAATACACAATAATTTGGATATTTCTCTTGCAATAGGTGAAAGTGAAAAAGCTGAAGTTAAATTAAAAAGAAATAACGAGATTTTAAATAAAACGGTTGAACTTACAAAGGACGAAAACGGTATTCGTTATTTGGGAATAAAGTTGAAAACAGAAAACAAAAATCCTATTACTTTGGGAAAATATTCTTTTAACTATGGTATGACTGTAATTAAGCTTACCTATAAGTCATTTTTCGGGATGTTCGGAGGGACTACCTCGATAAACGATATGTCAGGTCCTGTGGGAATTGTTACGGAAATAGGGTCTGCCGCACAACAGGGTTTGGAAAATGTTTTGTTTATTATGATTCTCATAACTTTGAATTTGGGAGTTGTCAATTTTATTCCGCTTCACGCACTTGATGGCGGAACACT
>CAYPIJ010000170.1:0-3560 GCA_964410755.1 uncultured Oscillospiraceae bacterium
AGCACCATGCATACGGAGCATCTTGGTTAAACGGATTTTCTTTTGAAAATACTTTCGTACCCGGTTTTGCGGGGTAAAATCTGTCTGTTGAGTTTGTAGCGGCTGTAGGTTCATAGCAGTCGATGAAAATGTTATTATCTACAACTTCCATATCGTGAATGAACGCACCTCTCGGAACGTTTTTAATTACATTGTTTGTAATATCCATCTGAGCACCGAAACGGTTATCGAGTGCTATTGTACTTCTCTGTGAAATTTCAGCTGTCGGGCTTGAAAGATCGTGTTCGGGAGGTACATCGTGGAAATAGTTGTTTGAAATTTTTACGTCAAGTGTTGCATGCAAGTAGTTGAAGTAAATTATACCCATATCGTGTGATTCAGACAAAACGTCGAAAATTTCATTTCCTGTAATATCCGCTACAGTAAAGTAACCGTTAATTGCGGTACCGGGCATGTGTGAAATTTTGTTGTTTTTAATTGTTACACCATGTGCAGGTGACATTACGATACCACCCTCATAGGTCTGTTTGTTCTGTGCTACAAATGAAAGATCGCAGTTTTCAACGTAATATCCGCTTTCAATGTCTTCGTAAATATTACCGCCGGAAACTTCAATACCGCACAAACCTGTGTTTTTGATTTTACAGCCGTAAGCACCGTGGTTTTTACCTCTGTATGCAACAGTACGATTTTCTTGTGTCCATACGTCTATTGCGTGTGATGCAGCCTGAGCTTCGGAAAGTTCGTAGTTGTTTGTCCAGTCTTTCCAATCGTAACAAATGAAGTTTGTATATGTAACTTCTTTCGGCAATCCAAGTCTCAAAGCTCTGCCACCGATGTTTTTGATGTCGCAGTATTCAACTCGGCAACTATCTCCGCCTCTTAAAAGAATACAGTTACCTTTTGTGTTTTCAAAGGTAATTCCGCTGAATTTAATAAATGATGCGGCATCTGTTTTAATCATATATTCTTTGTCGAAACAACCTACATTAAAGTAAGAGAAGTTTTCGTTTTGAGGATAGAAGTAGAGAATACCGCTGTTTTTGTCAACAAAGTATTCACCGGGGTAATCAAGTTCGTCCATAATGTTTTCAATAAGGAATAATTTTCCCGGTCTTACACCGCTGTTTGGAGCAACAGCAGTTGTAATTGTTGAATTTGCAGGATCGATTTCCGCTACAGCTATTTCAGTATGGAAGAAAATATTCCAAATAAGCCCGTAAATATAAACGTCGTCATAGCCTGCATATTTTGAAACTCTTCTGTCGTCATAACGAAAAACTGAACCTTCCGTATCTCCATTGGTACTGCTTGTTGTTTTTACAACATCACCAATTGTAAGGTACTGTGTAATAGGATTTTCGTCATACAAATACGTTTTTTTGTTTGGGTATCTTGCAAGCCAAAGTGCAGAGTCATTATCTGTTGAATAAAGAGGACGTCCCAAATAATCGTCTGATGTCTGGGAATATTTATCCTTTGTTAAAGGATAATACGACTCAATGTTTGTGTAGCCCTGTTTTGCCATAAAGTCCTTAATGTTGATCTGTCTGATAGCTTCTTTAGCTTTTCTGTTTGACCATTTTGCAAGAACTTTTTCGTCTGTTACCTTTGAAAATTCGCTTGAAGGAATTCTCACACCACCTGTAAAGATAGCTTCTTCACCGGGATATGAACAGTAAACGATGTTACCGTCCTTTGTACCTGAATCTTCTTTGGTAAATTCAACGGTATCGGTCCAGCGGTATTCTCCGCCTCTGAACATTACCGTAATGCCTTTTTCGGGAAAACCGCTTTTTTTGATTTCCCTGATTTTGTTTCTTGCGCCTTCCAAAGTTGCCAATGGAGCGCTTTCGGTACCGTCCGCATTATCGTTACCGTTTGTGGCAACATAGAGAACCATACCTGTTGTGGAATTGTCAGCATATACAAATGAGGTAAATACCGAAGACATAAGCATTGCTGACAATGCAAGAATAGAAATTAATTTTTTCATATTCTCTCTCCTTTCGTTTTTTTTATTTTAAATTTTTTTTGCATAAATTATTTTGCACCATATTCAACATAATCGGCAAGTTGTTTTTGGTCTTCTGCGGAAAACTCAAGAGCTATAGGCGAATAAACGATTATACCGCTGTCTTCCAAATAGTAAATATTTGAATAGCCCAAAGCTTTTCCCAAGTCGGAATATTCAAGCAGTGAACGGCTTTCGATGTTTAACGGAGCTGTTACCATTGAAGAACCCATAAGGTTACGGAATCTGAGCCAACCCAAATTACCGATTGTGAAAGCTGTGGGATACTGTTCAAATGACATTTCTTCGTCTACTGCACCTTGAGATACATTCATATAAACGGTTTTAAGTTCATCTCTCCAAGCCACCTTAACACCAAATGCTTCACAAACACCTCTTACGGGAACATAGATATATTCATCTTCAAAAGGTGTTATATTGGAATTGCTTTCATCGTATACAAATGATTTTCCGTCTGCAAGAGCTTTGTTTGAATCCAAAAGACCTACAAAGCCTTTTTTAACAATGTAATCAACAGGGTTGATGTATGTTTCATTACTTGAAACGGAAACACCGTTACCCAAAATTGCAAATGTTTTTGCATATTTGCTTATATCTCCTGTCATAACAGATATTGAAGAAGTTGTTTCTCCGTAAATTTTTTCCCATGCTTCTTCTTCAACCATACCATAGCGCTCATTTACTTTTTTAACAAAGCTGTCTGTGCTTAAGAACCACTTATTTTCTTTCACTTCATTAAGTTTTTCTGTGCCTGCTGTGATATAGAGATTTTCACTGTTAAGCTTTGAGTTTTGTGCATCGTAGGAAACTGTGGGAACTGCAATTGAAAACTCATTGTTTTCAGAATCCCAAGCATTGAATTTTGTTCTAAATTCAAAATTCATATAGCCTTCTTCCGTGATTGGATTTTCTGTATCCATAACACCGCAAATGTTGTCACCAACCTGCAAGAATACATAAACACCAACATCTGTGTTGATAGCACCGTATTTAACGTTTACTTTTTCTCCAACGGGAATTTCAAATGCTTCATTTAAAATATAACCCGAAGAAGCAGTTCCGAATTTTTGGATTTCAACCCAACCGTTCTTCACTAAAATAGCGTAACATTTTTTGCTCCAGCAAACTTTTGTTGTTTCGTCCGCACGAAGCTGAAAAGCGTTCCATGCGCCTGAATTGTTGGGGTCACCCGATCCGTTTTCAAAATCGAAAACCATATCCATTGAAAAAACGGAATTAAGATATTTTTTTCCTGCGGAAAATACGGGAGCATTGACGGAATCCGCCAAACCGCTGGCAATATCTCTGGTGTATTCCCCTTTCTTTTCTTTAAGCTCCACTTTTTCGTTGTCAACTCCTGCAACCTGATACTGAATTTCAGCACCGTCAAGCACTTCACTCAATTTAACAATATCTGCTTTTACAACAGCTTTTTCTTCTGTTTGTGCAAAAGCACTCATTGTAAAAAGAGAAAATGTGCAAAGTGCGGAGGCAACAACTTTTTTCAATTTGTTGTTCATTGTTT
>CAYPIJ010000171.1:0-3495 GCA_964410755.1 uncultured Oscillospiraceae bacterium
ATATTATTTATCAATTATATATAGCCGTATTTTTTTGTGTACGGCGGACAGGAGTTATATTAAATATGGATAATCAGAACAAATTTAAGCCGTATATACCGGCTGAAAAAATTACTCCCGAAATTACCTTTACATCGGTATTTATGGGAATAATTCTTGCCGTTATATTCGGTGCGGCAAATGCTTACTTGGGGCTTAGAGTGGGACTTACCGTTTCCGCTTCGATACCTGCGGCAGTATTGGCTATGGGTGTTATACGTATTATTATGCGTAAAAACTCAATTTTGGAAAGTAATATCGTTCAAACAGTAGGTTCTGCAGGTGAATCACTTGCAGCAGGTGCAATTTTCACCATTCCGGCACTTTTCCTTTGGGCAAGTGAAGGAAAAATGGACAAGCCCGGAATTATTGAAATCACATTAATCGCTCTTATCGGCGGTTTGCTTGGTGTGTTTTTTATGGTTCCTTTGCGTAATGCACTTATTGTAAAAGAGCACGGAACTCTTCCATATCCGGAAGGTACTGCTTGTGCTGAAGTGCTTTTGGCAGGGGAAAACGGTGGTGCAAATGCAACAACAGTATTTGCAGGTATGGGAATTGGTGCGTTTTTCAAGTTTATTGTTGACGGTTTGAAAGTAACAGCAGGTGAAATTGCATTTAGTGTTAAAGGCTTTGCAGGCGAAATCGGAACGCAAATTTATCCTGCGGTTATGAGCGTTGGTTATATTTGCGGACCTCGTATTTCTTCATATATGTTCTCCGGCGGTTTGTTAAGCTGGCTTGTTATCATTCCTCTTATTGTTCTTTTCGGAAAAGATATTATTGTTTATCCGGGAACAGCTACAATCGGTGAAATGTATGCACAAGGCGGTGCAAGTGCCATTTGGAGTTCATACATCAGATATATAGGTGCCGGTGCTTTGGCAGCAGGCGGTATTATCAGCCTTGTTAAATCACTTCCGCTTATTGTAACAACTTTTAAAGATGCAATTAAAAGCATTGGTGGTGGAAAAAATAACGACACATCAAGAACAGCTCAAGATATCAGTATTGTTATTGTAATTGCTGCAATCGCAATTTTAACACTTCTTGTTTGGATTGTTCCTGCAATACCGGTTTCATTCTTGGGAGCTGTAATTGTTGTAATTTTCGGATTTTTCTTTGCTACTGTATCTTCCAGAATGGTTGGTCTTGTAGGTAGCAGTAATAACCCTGTTTCGGGTATGGCCATTGCAACACTTCTTATTTCAACTCTTATTTTGAAATTTACAGGTAGTGTTGGTTCAACAGGTATGACTGCAGCTATTGCAATCGGTTCAATTATTTGTATAGTTGCTGCAATTGCGGGTGATACATCTCAGGACTTGAAAACAGGTTATATTCTCGGTGCTACACCTAAAAAACAGCAGATTGGTGAAATTATCGGTGTTATTGCTGCTTCTTTGGCAATAGGCGGAACATTGTATCTTCTCGATACTGCTTGGGGCTTTGGTACAGAAGAACTTGCAGCTCCTCAGGCAATGCTTATGAAGATGATTGTTGAAGGTGTAATGGAAGGAAATCTTCCTTGGACGCTTGTATTTATAGGTGTGTTTATTGCGATTGTTGCCGAAGTTGTGGGAATCCCCGTTTTGCCTTTTGCAATCGGTGTTTATCTCCCTGTTCATTTGAATGCTTGTATTATGGTTGGCGGTCTTGTTAGACTTGCACTTGATAGACTTAAACGCAAGGAAGAAGAAAAGAAAGCTATTGTAAATGACGGTATTCTTTTCTGTTCCGGTATGATAGCAGGTGAGGGCTTGATTGGAATTTTGCTTGCTGTTTTTGCAATATTCGGTATTGATAAGATTATCGATCTTTCAGGAATTTTCCAATTCCCGACTGCAATCGGAAATATAGTTTCACTTGTTGTGTTTGGACTTATAGTTTTAAGCGTTTTGAAATTTTCTGTTTGGAGAAAAAGGGATTAGGATATGTTTTTAAGAAAAGTATGTTTTGTAGATAAAAATAAAAGTTATTTGGGACTAATTCCGTTAAAATCCGAAACTCTGAAATGGACTGAAGATGAAAACGGCCTCGTTGTTTTTGAAATAAAAAACGAAGGCTGGTTAAATCGTATTTTTCAGGTACTTTTCAGAAAACCTGAATACAGCTATATTCATCTTGATGAATTCGGAAGCTACACATGGAAGCAAATTGACGGTATCAGAACCGTTTTGGCAATTGGATTGGCAATTGAAAGAAGATTTGGCAGTGAAGTTCTTCCTCTTTATGAAAGACTTACCCATTTCTTTTCAATCCTTGAAAGCTATGGTTTTATAACCATTAAAAATAATGAAAAACAAAATAAGGAGAAATTAGTATGAGTACAAATGTTAGACCTGAAACAATGGAAAGAATTAAGACAAAAGAGCAGGCAGAAGCTTTTATAAATGAGCAAATTGCCGAAGTAAGAGAACAAGTCGGAGACAAAAAAGTTCTTTTGGCACTTTCGGGAGGAGTTGACTCTTCCGTTGTTGCCGCACTTTTAATTAAAGCTATTGGTAAACAGCTTGTTTGCGTACATGTAAATCATGGACTTATGAGAAAAGGTGAAAGTGAACAGGTTATTGAAGTTTTCAAAAATCAGCTTGATGCAAATCTTATTTACATTGATGCAACAGACCGTTTTCTTACTAAACTTGAAGGTGTGTCCGATCCCGAAACAAAAAGAAAAATTATCGGTGGAGAATTTATCGTTGTTTTTGACGAAGAAGCTAAAAAGCTTGACGATATTTCTTTCCTTGCTCAAGGCACAATTTATCCCGACATTTTGGAAAGTGACGGAGTAAAAGCACATCACAATGTTGGTGGTTTGCCCGAAGGTATGACTTTTGAGCTTGTTGAACCTGTTAAACTTCTTTATAAAGACGAAGTAAGAGTTGTGGGTAAAGCTTTGGGATTGCCTGAAGAAATGGTTGACAGACAGCCGTTCCCCGGTCCCGGATTGGGCGTGAGATGTTTGGGTGCTATAACTCGTGACAGATTGCACGCATTGAGAGAGGCAGATGCTATATTGCGTGAAGAATTTGCAAAAAGCGGACTTTCCAAAAAAGTATGGCAGTATTTCATTGCTGTTCCCGATTTCAAAAGTGTTGGCGTAAAAGACGGCAAACGTTACGAAGGCTGGCCTGCAATAATCCGTGCTGTCAATACTGTTGACGCAATGAGTGCCACTATCGAAGAAGTTCCATATACAGTTCTTCATACCATTACCGATAGAATTACTCACGAAGTGGATGGCATTAACCGTGTCCTCCTCGACCTTACACCAAAACCAATCGCCACTATCGAATGGGAATGATGTATCGCACTTCAAAAATGGCTTAACCACGCCGTTTGTAGCACTTTCGGGTGCAAATTGTCAACGATTTGGCAACATAAAATTATTTAAAAGATTAAGAGCTAACTGAGTATTCATCAGTTAGCTCTTTGAACATTTGAGAGTATATAATC
>CAYPIJ010000172.1:0-3476 GCA_964410755.1 uncultured Oscillospiraceae bacterium
CTGATCCTCTTGCTTATCAGATATGTTTTTTGCAAAAAGTTCAAGCTTATTATCGTCTTGTTGATATATGTTTATATATACACTTGTTGTTCCTTTTGTTTTTGGAGTAAGGGGTAAAGCACAAAGGTCATACCAGCCCTCCCAATCCTTTTGTGGCAAATAAAAGCCTTGAAAGAATACCGTAACATAAGCACCGGTATATGATTCACCGTCTATCGTGATACAATTTTCTTCAAAACCGCTTGCTTGTATTCTATAGCCTTTTTTACCGAAATTTTCGTCATTATCAGTTGGTCTTTGTCCGTTTGGAAAATGGTCATCGGGAATATCAACAACAAGCGGAGAACTTGTCTTTCCCGCAAAATCAAAATAATGGGGATTATAATATATTTTTACTGTATAACCGTTCATACAATAATCGGGATTTGTAGGTACACCCGTTTCAGCATTAAAAACGGATTTATTTGGATTATCCACAGCAAAATATATATTTCCCGTTTCATTTATATACATTTTACTTGAACTTAAACTGCTGTTAATATCTCTTTCACCTGCGTGTAAATATACATTTCGTTCCTTTACAGCCGATGTTTCAATTTCGCCTTGTGCAAAAGCAAAATTGCTTGGAAAACAAGCCACAAGCATAATAAAGCTCAATATAAATGATAGTATTCTCTTTTGTCGCATAGTTTGTATCTCCTTTGTGTCAATATATCAAGAGTTTATTATCCTCTTTCAAAAAGCACAAAGCAATATACTTTATGCCCTTTGAAAGAGGGGCGGATTTTTCCGCCTCTCCTTTTTTAGTTTTCTATCAAATTAGTTTTGTCCTAATTTGTCCAATGCTTTCCAAGCGTCCAATACGATTGAAACGTCTGTTGCATCAATTTTACCATCACGGTTAAGGTCATATTTAGCCTTATCCCAAGCATTTGTTGTATCTGTTGTGCTATCGCCGAAGTAGGCAACAACTGCTGACAAGTCATAGATATTAAGCTTGTTGTCTTTTACAATATCACCTGCGATAAAGTTAGCATTTACTTTAGAATCAGCAATGCCTGTTTCCATTTCAAGTTCGTTACTTGCCAACTGAACGTTGTTCCAGAAATTAACTGTTGCTGTTTCTTTTCCTTTTGTTTTAAGTGTGTACTGAGCTTTTCTGTAACCTGCACCCGTAACTGTGATAACATATTTTTTGTCCTGCTTAAGTGTAGCTGTTACTTTGTAGTTATTATCGTTCTGTACATTTCCGTCAGTACCAAGATTGAATACGATAGGCTCTGCCAAGTCTGCACCTGAAACAACAACTTTCATATCCTGATATGCTACTTTGTTATCTACTACAGGCTCGTTCATTGCTACATTGATTGTAACTTCACATTTTGGCTCTGCAAATATAGCATCGATAATACCTTTTTCTTCGTCATTTACAGTAAGTTTTCCATTTTCAACATTAAATGTATCTGTAAGGTTTTGACCTTTTGTAGCAATTACTTTGTTGTCGTAAATTTCATTTACTTTGAAATCTACTGCACTGTCAGAATATCCGTCAAATACAACTTTACCGATAACGATCTTATTCTCGTTTCCAACAATATTTTCACCGTTTTTCAAGTTAAAGAGGTATATGTCGTTACCCTGTTCGTTTACAGAAATTTTATCGTTTTCTTCAACGATTTCATAACCGATTTCGTCATTTCCTTTTACAAACTGAAGCTGTGCAGATGTAAATTCATGAATAAGTGTGGAAATAGGAGCTGTAAGAACGATATTATACTCGTTCGGATTTTCAGTAGCTTCAAATTCTACCGAAATTGCAAATGCTTTTCCTGTGATTGTAGCACCACCAACAACATCTGAAAGGTCTGCCGAAAGAACAGCTGTCTGCGCAACATCAATTGTGATGTTCTGCTTTTCTTCATCTGTTACTTCCGAACGGAATCTGATATCTCCGTCCTGACTGTTTTTAATTGTCAAGTTTGAAGTATCGTTAAGGTCGATGGATGAGGTTTTACCAAGCTTAATTGCCGTCTCAGAACAATTTGTTGCTGTAATCTTTGAATTGTCATTCATTTCAAGTTTACTGTTGTTTACAGCATACTGGCTATCTTTAATATCAAGTGATGATGTTCCAAACATCTTGATATTGCCACTTGCAAAAGCGCCTGTAAATTTGTTGAGTTCAATTGTTGTGTCTGTAATTTCGGCAGAAACATAGTTCATAAATCTTCCGCTGAGATCGTCACCGCTTGTAGCTGACAAATCAACTTCACAATTATCCAATTTAACCTTGTGTCTTCCGTCTAATTGTATAGATTCAAACACACCCGAGCCGACTGCTACAATTCCGTCTCTTTCAATCTTGACATTATTCATTGTAAGTGTTATTGGCTCGTCCGAATTAAATGACCAAACACCTTGTCCGCTTCGAGCATTTGAAATATCGATTACACCTTTTTTTGTTGTAGAGCTTGTGAATGTTACATTCTTTGTAATATACATTGTAGCGGTATTTGTTGTAACATCAATTTTGTGACCTGCAAGGTCAATTGTAACCGCTTTGTTTAATTGCATGTCACTACTGTTTACATTAGTATCCGAAAGCAAGGTAATTGTAGCACCATCTGTAGCGTTTTCAAACGCACTAGCAAGAGTACCATAATATGTACCCGCACTCAAAGCTACCGCTCTATTTGAACTTACTCCACTGATTGTCACATCATCACCAACTGTCCAAACAGAAACATTACCACCTGCACTACCACTAACAGTAGATTTTCCGCTAATAACGTATGTTCCGTTTTGGAATACACGACCTGTTGTCGAAACAGCAGTATCTTTGATGCTGAAAATTGTGTTTGATGAATTATCAACAAAAACTGATTGACTTGAACCTGTATTGGTCAAATCACAATTATTCATATTTATTTCTGTAGCACCATTTGAATTAACTACACCATAAACATACGATGTTCCAACTTTTGAAAAAGTAATGTTTTCAAAAGTAAGCACTGAACCGGAATATGGATAAAAAACACCACTTGAAGCACCATCGTATTTTATAGTTGCTTTTCCTTTAACACCGGTAATTTTGATATTATTTGCACCGGTATAAAAAAATTCTACATTTCCTTTATCCAATGTATATTCGCCAAGGTCAATTGTACAATTTTTTTCAATTTTACGTTGTGTGGGATTATACGGATTAGTTGAAACACTAAGTGTAATATCGTTTTTCAATTTAATTATTGTTGCTGGACTGCTTGCGGAAATTGCTGTGATAAATTCATCGCTTGTTCCAACTTCTGCTACAATGTCATTGTTTGCAAAAGCTGTCATACTCATTGTAAACAACATTGCAACAGTTAAAAGTAATGCTAAAAGTTTATTTGATTTCATAGAATCATTCCTTCTTTCATAAATTTAATTTTTTTGGCTTCCCTTTCAAGCCTTGGGTTTTTTTTTAGCATAATTGT
>CAYPIJ010000173.1:0-3473 GCA_964410755.1 uncultured Oscillospiraceae bacterium
GTCGGAAATAACTTCACCGCCTGTTAAGATAGCAATATCTCTGAGCATTTCTTTTCTTCTGTCGCCAAAGCCGGGGGCTTTAACAGCAACACAAGTAAATGTTCCTCTCAATTTGTTAAGTACGAGAGTTGTAAGAGCTTCGCCCTCAATGTCTTCTGCAATGATAAGAAGTTTTTTACCCTGCTGAACAATTTGTTCCAAAAGTGGCAACAAATCTTGAATTGAAGAGATTTTTTTATCTGTTATAAGTATGCAAGCATCGTCCAAAACAGCTTCCATTTTGTCGGTATCGGTAACCATATATGGTGAAATATATCCTCTGTCAAACTGCATACCTTCAACAACTTCACACATTGTTTCCGCTGTTTTTGACTCTTCAACGGTAATAACACCGTCAGCGCTTACTTTATCCATAGCGTCCGCAATAAGACCGCCGATATATTCGTCTGCGGAAGAGATAGATGCAACCTTTGCAATATCTTCTTTTCCGTTTACTTTTCTTGAATTTGCTTTAATTTCTTTAACAGCTTCCGCTACAGCAGCGGCAATCCCTTTTTTAACAATCATGGGGTTTGCTCCGGCGGCAATATTTTTAAGACCTTCTCTTACAAACGCCTGTGCCAAAAGTGTTGCGGTTGTTGTACCGTCACCTGCAACATCATTTGTTTTTGTTGCAACTTCTTTAATAAGCTGAGCACCCATATTTTCAAATGCATCTTCAAGCTCGATTTCCTTTGCAATGGAAACACCGTCGTTTGTAATTAAAGGTGCACCGAATTTTTTATCCAAAACAACATTTCTGCCTTTTGGTCCCAATGTAATTTTTACAGTATCCGCAAGTTTATTGATACCTGCTTCCAAAGCCTTTCTTGCTTCGTCTCCGTATATAATCTGTTTAGCCATAATAAATCTACCTCCTATTATTCAACAGTTGCCAAAATATCGGACTGTTTAATTATAATGTATTCTTCACTTTCCAATTTTACATTTGTACCGCTGTATTGTTTCATTATAATTTTGTCACCGTTTTTAACTTCCATTTTAACGTCTTCCGTTCCGGGACCTACCGCAATAACTTCCGCTATCTGTGGTTTTTCTTTGGCGCTTCCCGCCAATATAATCCCGCTTGCGGTTGTTTCTTCAACCTCAATCATTTTTACGACAACATTGTCACTTGTTGGATTTAATTTCATTTTTCTCTACCTCCGTATTTTTTCTTTCTATTTTAAACAGCGTTTAAATCCTACGTTGTTAGCACTCACCCTCATCGAGTGCTAATATTATTATATCAAATCAAACGCATAATTCAAACCCGATTATTTATGTTTTTTTAAAAATAACAACTTTTTTCTCGTTTTTTCCCTTTTTTTCTCCTTTTTTCTAAAAAATGGAGTTTTTTACTGTTTTTGCCTAATTTTCGTTAATAACCTCAGCAATGCTCTTTGCGGCATATCTGCCTGCCAAAACCGCCTCCTGCAAGGTGTTACCGTTGGAACCTATTTCAAAAATCACCGAATTTTTTGTTTTATGTGTGTTAAAACGTTCTTCTCTTAAATTTATAGGTCTGGCAAAATTGGGATAATGCTCATTCATATTTTTTTGAACTTTTAAAGCAAAGGAAAAACAGTTTTGCCAATAATCGTGTTGAAGTCCCATTGCATTTGTACCGCAAACAAGCATTACTTGTGCAACTTTTTCTCCGTTTATTGTGGTTACGGGCTTAATTTTTTCATTTTTTGAATTATAAAGTGCATCTCTGTGAACATCAATTATAACTTCGATTGAGGGATACTGTTTCAAGGTTTCTTCAATTGTTGCAAGCTCATTTATATACGATTTATTGTATGGTGCATCATGAACCTTTTTAATATGCAATGTTTTTATATTATTTTCATTAAGAACTTTTGCAAATTCCGCACCTACCCTAACCACGTTTTTCTCTTGGTCCTCACATCTGTCGTTGGGAAGATAGCTTTCCGTTGTGTGAGTATGGATAATAAGCACCTTATATCCGTCATTTTTTGTATACGCCAAAGGCAGTGACAAAAGAGCATTAATGTCAAAGTTTTTCCCTGCTCCGTTTGTAACAATAATATTATCGGCAGTTACACTTTTTTGTGATTTTTCCTTTGAAAAATCCACGTTTTGCGGTTCTTCCGAAATTTCAATATTTCCCTTTTCATTTTTTTCTTCGGTTTTCGCAACAAGTGTCTCTTTTTTTGTTTCTTCCTCTATTTTCGCTTTAGGCGCTGAATTTGTAAGCTTACAAATCATTTCGCCGGTATCGAAAGACACAGCATTTTTTAAAAAATTTTCTTCATTTGCAAATACGGCATCGTAAGCCATACTTCTGAATACATTTCCCAAAATTCCGCTTGAAACGAGAAACACAAAAGTAAGCACCAAGCTTAAAAAGAATACAACTTTTTTTGTTAAATCATTTACATATATGATAAAGCTTTTTTTCAAGGTTTATTCCTCCCACCAAAAAACGTTTACCGTATAAATGTATGAAAAACAAAAAAATATATACCTATTTTATGCGACAAGCTGATTTTTTACGTTTAATATATGTTTTTAAAAATTCAAAAAAGCTTTCAACATAACCGTTGTCAGGCTTTATGTTTTTATAGCTTATAAGAATGTCTCGCATACATACGGGAGAATTGATTTTAAGGAGCTTTACGTGGCGACTGTTTATTTTCCCCCATGTAAATTCAGGCCAAAAACCCACACCCAAATTGGCACCGATCATATTTTTTACGGCTTGAGGATTGTCACTTTCAAAAATTACGTTGGGCTCAAATCCGCAATGATGACAAAATTTATCGCATATTGTTCTCAACTGTTTTGAACCGAAAAGGCTTATAAATCCCTCATTTTTCATTTCCGCCAAATCAATGGACTCTATATCCTTATATTTTTCATTGTTCGGTACCGCAAGATAAATTTCTTCCGAGCAAACAAAAAGGTTATGGCTTTTTGAAGTGTGATTGTAAAAAAGATTGGTTGTAATCTCAATGTCGAAAACCTCATTTTCCGGATTTTGCAAAACGTGAAAATTTATATTGGGATAATTTCTCTTATATTCAATAATAGCTTGTGTGAGAATTGTGGAAGCGGCGGAAACACAAAGTCTTATGGTGTGGTTTTCCGTTTCCGACATTTCCGCAAGCTCCTCAGGAAGCTTTTCAATGCAATTAATAACAGGTGTCAACTTTTCTTTTACATATCTTCCGTATTGAGTAAGAACGATATTTCTGCCTTTTTTCGTAAAAAGCGGAACTTTTAACTCTTCCTCCAGCTTATGTATGGACTTTGTAAGAGCAGGCTGTGCAATATGTAAATTTTGAGCACTTTTTGTCACATGCTGTGTTTGTGCAGTATCCAAAAAATATTTAATTTGTGAAAATTCCATTTTTATAAATCTCCTTTTTCATAACTAAAAGTTATAGATTATATAAATATTATAT
>CAYPIJ010000174.1:0-3451 GCA_964410755.1 uncultured Oscillospiraceae bacterium
GCATAATGGGGTTTAATGCGTCTTTTGTCATATTTATCACGCCGCCCATTGCACCAAGTGTTATGCCAAGTCCCGCAACATCACCAAGTGCGGACGATCCGCCTTCTCCGCCTGTGATACCGTTTTGCATAGCCTCCATGCCAACCATACGGCTTGTTTCCTGAGTATATGTATAGCCTTTCATTTTCATTTCAGCTGCTTCTGCTTCTGCTTGTGCTTTGTATGCTTCAGCCTCTGCTTGCGCCTTTATTTTAAGTGCTTCCGCTTCACCTTGTGCACCAACCATTTTCAGCTGTGCCTCTGTTTGTGCTTCCAAAATCTTTCTGCCTTGTGCTGCTTCCGCTTCGGCTTTTCTGATTTCTTCTTCACGCACCTTTAAGGTCTTGTCGGCAAATTGCTGTTTCAAACGCTTAAAATTAGGGTCATCATCCGGGGTCATAATCGAAGTGATATAAAATTCAGGCATAAATAAGCCGTATTCGTCCAACGTTTCGTTGATAATTATACGCATTTTATCGGATAACAAGTCGATATATTCGTCAATTTCCAAAATATTGATGTTACTATCCTTTATGGCATGTGCAAGATTTGCTTTAACCTTGTTCATAACAAGTGCTTTGAACTTGCCTACAACGGAGGTTATTGTATAACCATTACCGATAACATCGCTTTGCGTAAATTCCGATGCTGTACCGACCAATTTTATAAGAAGCTTCCTTGAATCATTTACACGCAAGCTGAAGTTTCCGCAAGCACCGATTTCAATATGTAATCCCGATGCGGGGTCAAAAAGGCGTACCTTGCTGTCTGTACCCCATTTGATACCCATTTGTGTGGTGAGGTTAATGAAATATACCTCAGAGTGGAATACTTCGTTGCTGTTGGTGGGTAATTTATATAGGTTTTCCAAAAGCGGAATGTTTTGGGTTGAAAGGGTGTATCTTCCTGCACCAAACAAATCAAGAGCCTTTCCGTCACGGAAGAAAATTGCTTCTTGCGATTCGTGAACAATAAGCTGTGAGCCTAAGTTAAAATCCTCAATCGGGTGCTTCCAAACAAAGGTGTCGTTTCTTCCCTCGTATTTGATAACGCTTGCCAAGCCTTGATTTTTTACAGTTTCTTTTGCAATGCGTTCCTGCACGTTTATAACCGTATCACAAAGGGGGCAAGTGTAGTTTGTTGCGTTTTTATCGGCAGATAATTTACACGAGCAAGACGGGCAAGTAAACGCTGTAAGTTGTGTTTTGTGTTCAATTGTGTTGATGGCACTTCCGCAAACAGGACATTTTGCATCGTCTCCTTTTGATTGGTCGAAAACAACGTGATTTCCACATTTTGGACACATTTTTGACGTCACTTTGCCGGTTTTTACATTTATTGTATATCCACAGGCACAGTCGATTTTCTTTTTTGCAAAAAATCCTGTCGATGCCTCCGCATATCGTCCGCAAGACGGACATTCAATTACAAATTTTGACATTTTCTTTTACCTCATTTTTCTTGAATTTTCTTTAAAGCATTGTTATAGCTTTTTGTTTTGTTGGTAATTGTTTTTGCTATTTCCTCACCTTGCAATGCAACGCTTTCCAAATCTTCGGTATGCAAAAGCTGTTTCATAAGTGCGTGGATAAGCTGATTGCGTTCTTCTTTCCATTCGCAGATTTCCTCTATAAGCTCGTCGGTGAAATATTTTTTAACCAATCCTTTTTTCTCGCGTTGCATTTCTTTTATGCGACGTAGCTTGGTGTTCAGACTGTTGTGTTTTTCCGGATTGAATTTTCCGCTGTGTCGCAAAATGGATTCAAATCTATCTTCAATAATTGCGTATTCGATAAAGATTGCTTCTAAATAGAATTTGTAGGTTAATGCTTTTTTCAATCTGCCGAACTGCTCTTTGTAGTTGGCATATTTTTGCATATTGTCTATTTGTGTATCCATTATATATTCTCCTTTGTGATATTCAAAGCTTATTCAAATAAGTTCCAATCGGAAACATCGCACTGACTGGATTCGTTATTACCAACTGCAACAACGGTACCGTCTGATTTTAAGCCTACTGTATGATATGAGCCTACAGATAAAATACCCGGATTGATTAGTTCTTTTATCATTGCAATTGAGTCTTTGTAGTTGTGAGATTTACTGAATAATTTAATGCATCGATTTCATTGCCAAGCTCCACTAATTTTTTTGCTTCGTTGTATATAACTTCTTTGCTGTCTTTGAGATAAACAATTTCTTCAAATAATGAAATCGCTTTTTCGTATTCTTTGTTATTAAGTGCAGATACAGCTTTGTTGTATTTATTATTGGGAATAATTACATTATTCAAAACTATAATAAAAGCAATAACTGCACATACAATAATAGCAATCTTTTTATTTCTCTTTTTCTTCTGTTCTGCTAATATTCTTTGTTCTTCAGCCTTGCGTTCTTGTTCAATGCGAGCTTTTTTTACCATAATGCGTTTTTCTTCAGCTTTTTCTTTCGCTATTTCCGCATTTTCGTGGCATTTTTTTGCCAGTTCGGCAGAATCTTTATATTCCGCAATGGTTTCAAACTCTTTTTCTGCCTCCAAATAACGTTCTTCGGTTGTAGCCGTGTTCATTTTTTTCAATGCAGACACATACACAATACCGAGTTTGTTTTTTTCAGTATAATCAGTCAAACGTTCTTTCAAATCCTCGGCGGCAAAAGTAATTACTTTTTGATAGTTTAAGCTAGAATCAAACGGGTTACTACAATTTTGTAAATCTTCTTGTTTGTTTAATCTTAATTCCACCATCAATTTTCCCAAATAAGTTCTTGCGTAAGCTGATGATAAATATCGTTTGCAATTACACTGTCTTGCGTTCTTTTGCCCAGTTCATCCGTTTCTTTGTAGCAAATAAACACGTCATAAGGCTCTTCTTTCTCGGAAAGTGCCAAAATTTCTTTTTGTAATCTGTCGATTTCCTTTGCTTCTTTTTCATAAATAGCTTTTTGAATTACGTCGGCATAGGAAAGGGCAGACTTGTAATCTTCGTCCGCCGTTACCGATTCAAAAGAAGTTCTGTGACAAGTTGGAATACGCTTGAAACTTGTGGGATCTTCAACATATTCAATTCCGTATTTACACAAAATCAAGCCCCAGTATGCTTCTGCTTGTGTTTCTTCCTTTTGTATGATTTTTTCATACATTTGTTCTGCCTTGTCAAATTCACTTTTCATTCTGAGAACATTTGCACGGTTAAAAAGCCCCTGCAAATTTTCGTCTTTGCTTGTGGGAACGGTTTGCATCGTTCCGCAAAATTCACATTCTACAATTTTTGTATTTTCGGAAACATTCAAGTCTCCGCCACACATTTTACATTTCAATATTGCCATTTTTGTTTACTCCTTTTTACAACAGTATATTTTTTATTGCATTATGATACATTCAAACAACATAATTATCATTATGTTGTATTAT
>CAYPIJ010000175.1:0-3317 GCA_964410755.1 uncultured Oscillospiraceae bacterium
AAGTATATTGCGTCATTCATTGTGATTTCGCCGTCATCATCAATATCGCCGTAAACGATCGCTTCAGATAAATCTGAAATATTGTATCCTTTGGTAATTCGACCGGAGTATAAGTTTATACCATTGATTTCAATCTTCAAAATATTATTTTCCGTTAAATAGTTAACTGTATAATCTTGGTTTTCTCTTAATATTCCATACTTATCCTGCAAAACAATTTCATAGGTTAAATCGTTTTCTTTGATTGACTTAACCGTAACATTTGTAATTTTCAATGTTTCGATATCCATATCCACACTTAATGTTTTTCCGTTTGCCGTAGTTGCGGTAATTACGGTTTTACCAGCTTTTTTTACTTTGACAACGCCAAATTTATCAACCGTAGCAACCGATGTATCACTGCTTGTCCATACAAGTTCCGCATTTTTTGCATATATAGGAAGCACTGTTGCTTGAACATAGTATGTGTCCCTGTCGCCTTCCAATATCTGTGCTACTTCAATTTTTGCAACATCTTCATCATAAGATTTGATTGTTACAGTTTCGGTCGGCTTCAAGACATGCGTTACAGTAACATATTTCCCTTTGGAAACATCCCACACTTCTTCCGAATATGACCAAGTATATGTGTAAGTTACGGTATGAACTCCCTCCGAAAATGTATAAGCATCATCAGACGAAAAATAGTTTTTATTTGTTGATAATACCATTCCGTCTTTTTTGTAACTCATTTCTACGATATTTGTCGGGACAGCTATTTTGACATTATCGGTTGGTCTTACGTAAACCGTACTGCTCAACGGAGCATTGACCGTATCACCCTTTATCGCAAATTCTTTTTCGATATATCCGTGATATTCTCCAATGCCTATTATCAGCATTTTTGCGTTTCCGCAGATTGTATTGGTATAATACCAAACTGTATAATCATCGCTTCCAAGCTTTTTGCCGTTTATAGTCAGTGATATCTTTTGAGTGTTATTATCGGACGGAGTTATCGTATCTTCAAAATCGCTCATTTGCGCATATGCTAAATTGTAATATTTATCAATCTTTGCACCTAATTTTATATAAATGGTAAAATCGTTTGAAATCGGCAATGACGGATCGTAGCTTTTCTTGTATTCGTCATCTAAATAAAACTCTATCTCTTTTGTGTATTTTTTCTCTAATTCATTCAAATCAAAATACTTATCAAGAGTGTCTCCCACTATGCACATTTGTGTTTCACTGTAAGCATCTTCGGTGTTTTTCAGTGTCACATAAGCAAAACACTTCCGTACATTAAGAGCTTCGTTATTTGTGCCGATACTAATGCTGTTCCATGAACTTTCATTTCCGTTATACAGTACAGTTGTTAAATTTCCTCCGGTTGAAAATGCACCATTACCTATATTGGTTATGCTATGGGGTAGCAATACCTTCGTCATATTTTTACAGTTTTTAAAGGCATTTTCTCCAATGCTTGTAATTGTATCCGGAATTTCAAATTCAGTCACACCACCATAGCCCTTAAATGTTTCGTCAGGTATTGTCGTTTGAGTTTCCCAAAAAGATATATCCGTTATAAGTTTATTGCCAATATATATTTCATCTACATATGGCATAAAGGTATCTCTGCTACGCTTTAAATAATCTTCTAATGTAGATATATGTGTTTTAACAACCATATCGGAATTGCTATTATAAAAAATGTTTGTACCGACCATATAAGGGAAACTGTTTAAATTGATTTCGTTCAATTTTTTACACCCGGCAAATGCCTGTTTACCTATGCTCCAGACATCCTTTCCCAATGTGATATCTGTTATAGCAGTTCCGCGAAATGCGAAATCTCCGATTTTCGTTACAGAATCGGCAATCGTTACACTTTTTAAATTACTTAAACCGTCAAAGGCACATTTGCCTATTGATGTCACGCCGCTGTATATCACAACACTGTTAATACTTGATTGTTTTGAACTAAACGGAGATGCTACATAATCACTCATTGCACCGTTTCCGCTTATGGTAAGAACTCCTTTATTGTCAAGAGAATATGACACATTCTTACCGCAATCACCACTGAATGTATATGCCGAAACACTTATACTGCCTAATGCTAAAATGCTGATACATATTAGCATAAATGATAACAAAAATTTCTTTTTCACTTTTAAGCTCCTTTTCCTGCTATTCGCAATAATCATCCGAATTGAATTTATCTGAATATCCTATTTTTATGTACTTGTTTTCCGATAAGTCTATTGGAAATAGTGCCAAAATGCCTTGCGCAAGTTTTTGTGAGTGGCATGTGTGATTTCCGGTATATTTACCATATTCATCTGCAACTCTGCAAAAAGCATCACAACCGTTTATCAGATTTTTAATTGCATTATTGTTTTCTTCATTACGATACGCTTGATAAGAGCTTAGTTTTTCCAAAGTTTTTAATGCTTCTGCTTTTATATATCGTACCTCTTGTTTTATATATCGTATTTGATTTTGGTCTTTTTTGTCATACAGGATTTGACACCATTCGCTAAATGTTTTTCGCTTTTCCCATTCCTCATCCGGAGCATTTTCCTTTTGGTAAATATCAGCTATACATGCATGCAATTCTGTCGGCAAGTTTTCACACAGTGATTTTAGCACTTTCAAAGAATCGTTATAAAAATTATTATAATAACTTTTTTGTTGTTTAGTGCTTACAATATCTGTACAGAAAGCTACAAATATTGCCGGTAATAACCCTGCCGCCATAAATTCCAGAATTTTTCTTCCGAATGTTGACAAAAAAAGCTTTACACATTCAAAACTTTCTGCAACTACACATAAAAATATGAGAACAATTCCAAAGAGGAACATAGCTATATAAAACAAAATGTTCGTTGTTGTAATATTTTTAATTTTCATTTCTGTCCCTTTCTCAATTCTTTATTTTACTTGATACATATTGAACTCCCAATTCAAAAACGCAAGGTATTATCGAAACAAAAAATTCTGTCCAATTAATTTCTTTCTTTTCTTTGTGAGAAAGAGCAAATTGCATTCCTTTTTCTGTTAATTCCACTATATACGGAATTTTTGACTCCGGCTTTTTTTCATCCTTTTCAAAATATTTCACATAGCCCGATCGTTCCAAAATTTTATATGCTTCGTATATTTCATCTTGCGCTAATTCAAGTGCATTCCAATCAATTTCAAAGTTCGGATTGTTTTTCAATTGCAAAACAAGAAACAGCAATCTTTTTGTTTGTTTTTCTTGTAATGGTTTTCTTGAATTTATCGGAATAAATATCCTATTTTTCCCAATACGAATTATCCCTGAAATTTTT
>CAYPIJ010000176.1:0-3309 GCA_964410755.1 uncultured Oscillospiraceae bacterium
TTCACAAATGTTGAATATTGTTGAATAAATCCCAAAAAATAACTAAATCAAACCCCTCTCTCTCCGCCATAGTAAAGAAAAACCGCTAAATATAGCGGTTTTTCTTTTGCCTTACACGCTTTTTTTGAAGTTTCAAAAGAAATCGAGCATAAAAGAATGCTTTTTATATTAAAAAATCCCTTGAGGGCAAAGGATTAATCGATTTCTTCGTCGGGGCAATATTGTTGTTTGTAGTCTTGAGGTGAAAGTCCGGTATGTTTTTTGAAGATTGTGCGGAAGTGGGAAAGCTTGGAGTAGCCTACCATTTGGGAAATGAGATAGATTTTCGCATCTGGCTCTTGTAAATATACTTTTGCTTTTTCCACTCTGTATTCCGTTAGATATTCAAAAATTGTTTTACCTGTATTTTTCTTGAAAATAACGTTTAAATATTGCGGTGAATAATTTATTCTTTTGGAAATATATTCCGTTGTGATTTTTTGCTTGAAATCTGTTTCTATAATCTTTTTTATTTGGTCCGTAATGGAAATATCGTTGGAAAAATCCGTTGAATTGGGAATATCGATTGCAACGATAAACAAGTTTAAAAGGCATTGTTTAAGGTTTGGGATTGTGTCGTTTTTTGCAATTTTATCCCAAATTGTTTTTCCGGTAAATTCTTCAATTGATCTTCCGTTTTTGTTAAGATATTTTTCCGCTGTATTTGCCAAAACGTAAGCCGTTTTTTGGGCGTATTCCGAGTCGTTGGAAGTTTCGTCGATATATGTGTTTATAATGGTTGTTATTTCTTCTGTACTGCGCTTTTCCAACGCTTCGCTGAGTTTTTTTGCAATTTCCGTGGGAACAATTCTGTCTTTGTTTATTTTTTCAATTTCTTTGTAAAGTACGGTTTTGCTTTTTTCCGAATTGTTGATGTAGGCACCTGCTTCAACAGCTTGATGATACAAGAGATTTAACTCCGAAATGTCTGTTGTGGTGTTGCTTATTCCGAATTTTACGTTCATTCCCAGCATAGAAACGGTATCACTTTGGAAATTTGTAAGTATGTCGGGAATGTTTGCGTCTTCGTTGTCTGTTGTAATTACAACGGCAAGTGAAGTGGTATTTATCGAAATAGGATAAAAATTAATTTCGTTTGTATTAAGCTGATTTATGAAAATTTTAAGTGCGGAAGTTTCGTAGGAATCGTTTGGCATAAGCGTTGCAAATTGGTCGTTATCTTCTATTTCTACCAGAACTACCGTTTTGAATTTATGGGTTATGTATTGATTTAAAAGTTTTTCCGTCATTTCGTCTTTTTCGTCAAACATAAAGTTGCTCAAAGCTTGTACAGTAGCGAGTTTTTTTACTTTTTCGTTTTGTTTGATACTGTTTCGCAATGTTTCTTCTTTTTCCAAATCGGCTATAAGCGATTGTAATTTTTGAATGAGCTTGTTTTTGTCGATAGGTTTTAAAATGTAGCTTGCAACGTTGTTGTTTATGGCTTCCATAAGGTAAGATGATGAGTCATAGCAGGTAACAAACATAACTTTTGTGGGGATATTTTCTTCATTTATTGCTTTTATAAGATTAATTCCGTTTAATTTCGGCATTTGAATATCCGATACCAAAATATCGATGTCGTGGGATTTTAAATATTCAAATGCTTCCAAGCCGTTGGAAAATGTTTCGCATATTTGCAAGGGTAACCCCGATTCTTCGATTATGTTGCAAATTTCACGGCTTTCTCGTTTGTTGTCTTCTGCTATTATAACTTTCATTTTTTCTTGTCCTTTTCTTCTTTACATTTCTTCTATGGTTTTATAAGGTAGTTTCAAGGTTGTTGTAAGAATGTCGTCCTCTTTATTAAAATTTATTCCGTAATTTTCGTTGTAGTAAAGGGCTATTCTTTTTCTTATTATTGCCAAAGCACAGCTGTTGTCGTTTTTGCTTGCGGAATTTCTCAAATTTTCCACAGGTTCGTTACAATGGTTGTTTGAAACGGAAATTTCCACAAAGTTTTCGTGTCTTTCTATTTTTAAAGAAATAAATGCATCTCTTTCGTCCGAATTGTTGATTGAATGTATGAAAGCGTTTTCAACCAAAGGCTGGATAAGCCCGGAAAGAATAGATGCTTTTTCTATATTTCCGCTTATTTCTTGTGTGTAGTCAAAATCTTGGTCGTAAGCAAATTTTAAAAGGGATATATAGTTGCTGATATTTTTTGTTTCCGAATTTATGAGAACGTAAGTCGTTCCTTTTTGAAAAACATTTCTGTAGTATTCAATAAGCATATCCACAGCTTGCTCAAGCTTTTTGTTTTGATACACCATTTTTAGTGCCGAAAGGTTGTTGTAAAGAAAGTGGGGCGCAATCTTTTCGCTTAAAGTTTGAAGCTCAATTTTCAGCATATCGTTTATGCGAGTGGAAAGCTCGTAGAGCTTGTTGTGAATAATGTTAAATTCGTCCATATTGTCGTTTTTTGCAATCGGCTTTTGTATGTTGTCAAGCTCAATATCGGAAATAATACTTGTAAGGTTGTTTGTAAGCTTTAATGAAAGTAGGTTCATTACAAATATTATAAATGCCGCCAAAAAGATATAAACAACAAAGAAAGTGAGTTTTATCACGTTCATTTTTCTTGTTTCCTGTTCGGTGTTTACAGCGGTGTAAAAAACTCCGTTTGTTTTCGGTGATACCGTTTTTTTAACTTTGAAATTTTTAATTTTGCCTTTTTCTTCAAATTCTTTAAAATCGGGAACGGTTTTGTTTTTCGGAGCTATAATACCGCAATATTCCGCTCCGTATTTATGAAAAAAGTAATATTCGTCTTTTTGGGAATTTCTTTCAAAAAATATTTTTGAAAGAGGCACGGACATTGAAATTGCATGTGTGTAATTTTGGTTTTTTCCTGTTTTTGAGGGCAATTTTCTGTAGACAGACAAATAATATGTTTCGTTTGATTTTTCAATAACCGTTTTTATTCCGTCACGTCCGCAAATGAAATTGATTTTACTTTGTGTCGATATATTTATGTTATGCACGTTTTTTAAAGTGTTGTTTGTTGTGTAAAGGTTGAAAACTTCCGATGAATCCGAAGAATAAAACATTTTCAGCGTGTTCATAATTTTGTTTGCTTCAAGTTTTTGAGATAAATTCATTTCATTGCTCGAATTTATCATTTCAAGAAGCTCTTCGGAATTTAAAATGTAAACGGTTTTGTTGTAAAGTGTGTCAAATGTACCGTTGAATTTTTCCATTTGAATGCTTTCTTCCGTTTCAAGCTTTTCCTCTATTGTTTTGTCGGAATATGTTTTAAAATTTCTGTAT
>CAYPIJ010000177.1:0-3270 GCA_964410755.1 uncultured Oscillospiraceae bacterium
TCCTTGTATTCAATGACTTTTTCCTTTGAAAGCTCATTTTTCCCCAACCAAGAGGAAAAAGCAGTCAAATCTCTTATGTACTTTTCAACTGTTGCCTGTGCTTTTTCCTCATTTATAAGATAAAGCTCAAATTTTTTGATTGATTTTGATGTAATATTTTTCATTTTAAAAACCTTCCTTTCATTTATATAAACATTTTACCACAAATGAAAAGTATAAGGCAAATTTTTAAGAAAAAAGGGGCTTAAAAAAGCCCCAAAAAAGCATTTACCAAAAAACAAACGAAAAATCCGCAAAAAGTGGGAATTAGAACAGAAAGAAACGTATATTTTAAGCTGTTGGTTTCCTTTTTTATTGTAAGAAGAGTTGTAGAACAAGGCCAATGCATAAGAGAAAAAAACATTGTGCAAAGTGCGGTTTTTATTGTCCAGCCGTTGGCAACAAAAAGCTCTCTTATTTGGTTTAAATTATCCGATTGAATGAGGCTTTGACCCGACATATACGCCATAACTGCAATCGGCATTACAATTTCATTTGCCGGAAATCCCAAAACAAAAGCCAGCAAAATAACGCCATCAAGCCCCATAATTTTTCCGATTGGTTCCAAAAATCCGCTTGCAATTTGCAAAAGCGTGTTGCCGTTTAGAGTAACATTTGCAAAAAGGTAAATTATGAGACCTGCAGGAATTGCTATCATTACCGCTCTTGACAAAACGAACAAAGTTCTGTCAAAAATTGACCTTACAACAATTTGGGTTATTTGCGGTTTCCTAAAAGGCGGTAATTCAAGGGTGAATGAAGACGGCTCACCTTTCAAAATGGTTTTTGAAAGCAAAAAGGAAACAAAAAACGTTACCGCTATTCCGAAAAGCACAAAAAAAGTAAGTAAAAGTGCGGAAATTAAGCTGTTGGCAACAAATGATGTCGTTAAAGTGAAAAACATGGTGATAATGGAAATCAAAAGAGGAAATCTTCCGTTGCAAGGAACGAAACAATTGGTTAAAATTGCGGTTAAACGTTCTCTTTTTGAATCGATTATACGGCACCCCACAACACCTGCCGCATTACAGCCAAAACCCATGCACATTGTAAGTGCTTGCTTACCGCAAGCGTTACATTTTTTGAAAGATTTATCCATATTAAATGCCACACGAGGGAGATACCCCAAATCTTCCAAAAAAGTAAAAAACGGAAAAAATATTGCCATGGGCGGAAGCATAACGGACACGACCCAAGCCAAAACACGATAAACGCCCAACGTGAGTGCATCGTTTACGACTTTCGGACAATTTATAAACTCCAAAAATTGTCTCAAATATTTTTCAAATCCGAAAAGCGGAACACTTAAAAAAGAGGAAATCACATTTGCACCGCTTACAGTAAGCCAAAAAACAAAAATCAACAAAGCAAGCATAATTGGTATTCCCGTGAGCCTACTTGTTAAGATTTTATCAATAAAAAGCTGTTTTTTCTCATAAGAAGCGGATTTTTCCGTCACTGTTTTTTCCGCAATTTCAAGAGCTTTTTCATTTAAACAAGCAACAATTTCGTCTTGAATGTCCGATTGTGAAATATTGTTTTCTTTCATTATTTTTTCAACCAAAGAAAATGCAAAAACAAATTTTTCGTCATTTTTTAAGTCCAAACCTATGTAATTGGCAATTTTTTCTTTAAAATTTTCGTCACTGTCTAAAAAACGCAAGGCTACCCATCTCGGTTTTAATCCGTTTTTTACTGCTCTTTCCTTAAACGAAGCCGATAAAATTCCAATCATTTTTTCCAAAATCGGCGAATATTTTAAAGTCTCGGGGTGGAATTTTTTTCGTCTTTGGGAAACACATTCCGTTTTTTCCAAAAGCTCCGTTATCCCCTCTTTTCTCCGTGCACTTGTTCCCACAACCAAAATTCCCAATTCTTGTGAAAGCTTTTCTAAATCAACTTCGATACCTTTCTTTTTTGCCTCGTCCATTAAATTAACGCAAACAATGACGTTATCCGTTATCTCCAATGTTTGAAAAACCAAATTTAAATTTCGTTCCAAAAGAGTTGCATCGCAAACAACTATAACCGCATCGGGATTGGCGAAACAAATAAAATCTCTTGCAACTTCTTCCTCTTTTGAATGTGCAATTAAAGAATATGTGCCCGGAATATCCGCAAAAATATAATTTTTATTATTGAAAACCACTTTCCCCATTGCATTGGTAACGGTTTTTCCCGACCAATTCCCTGTATGCTGTTTCATTCCCGTAATTTCATTGAAAACCGTACTTTTTCCAACGTTCGGATTTCCCGACAAAGCAATGATTTTAACATTTTTCCTATTTTTTTCACCGAAAAAATCTTTATTTTTCACATTCATTCCGGTGGAATTTTTCGTCAATCCCATAATACAGTCACCTCATTTTATTTCACAAATGATATTTTTCGCCTCTTCGCTTCTCAAAGCGATTACCGCACCTTTTATGCGATATGCAATCGGATCTCCTCCGGGACTTACCAAAACGCATTTTACTTTCGAACCAATAACAAGACCTATGTCTTGCAAACGTCTGCGCATACTGCCTTTTGTTTTCAAATTTACCACACTGCCCTTTTCTCCGATAGTCATATCATTTAAAGAACAGTTACGTTCCATTTCATTTTCCCCCGATTTAATATAAAGAAAATCTAAAAAAATTCTCTTTGCTAAACATAATATGAAACAAAAACAAAAATGTTACAAAAATATCATTCCCCACAACGTCATTTCAACCGTAGGGAGTGTCGCCCCCGGCACTCCGTTCTTGCCTTACGTTGTCATTTCGACCGAGGGCATAAGCCCGAGCAGAGTGTATCTCTCGGTTTTTAAAAAAAAGAGTAACCGTTTATACGATTACTCTTTGATAGCCATATTTTTTATTTTATTTCATATTCCTTACACAGCGGTGTCATTGCCGAAAGGCTGTTCCAAAGCATAACCTTGTCGCCCTTGGTTAGCGTAATATCAAAACTTGATATTACTGTATTTTCGCCCAACTGCTCTGCCGTAACTGTAACGGTAACAATATCGACCCCGTTTAATCCTCCGTTTTCGTAGTCTGCAAATACAAACGTATACGTGCCCTCTTTGAGGATAAGTACCGTTGCTTTTGCTTTTGCTCCGTCCGCACCGACAGAATTTATTTCAAACAGCTGTTCGGGATTGTTCTTAAGGATTGGTCTGTCTGATTTCATAACCCACGTATTCGTAAAATCAAAGCCCGTGAAGCTGGTGCTGTCCTTCATTTG
>CAYPIJ010000178.1:0-3238 GCA_964410755.1 uncultured Oscillospiraceae bacterium
TTCTAATCTTGATATATAAGACTGTGAAATTCCCATTATATCGGCAACTTCTTTTTGTGTTTTTTCTTCGTTTCCGAAAATCCCGAATCTTAAACCGATTATGATTTTTTCCCGCTCTTTCAAGTTGTCTACGGCACACAAAAGCTGCTCTTTTTCAAACTTATTTTCAATTTCCCTGTGAATAATGTCACTGTCCGTTCCCAAAATATCGGAAAGTAGCAAATCGTTGCCCTCACCGTCCGTTGAAAGAGGTTCGTCCAAAGACAAATCAATGCGTTTATTGGAAGTTTTTCTCAAATACATCAAAATCTCGTTTTCAATGCACCGTGATGCATAAGTCGCAAGCTTAATCGCTTTCTCGCTGTTAAAAGAATTTACCGCCTTAATAAGTCCTATTGTACCGATTGAACTTAAATCTTCCAGGGAAATACCTGTGTTTTCAAATTTTTTTGCTATGTAAACAACAAGCCTCAAATTATGCTCAATAAGTGTGTTTTTGGCATTTTCGTCCGGTAAAAGCGAAATATATTCTTCTTCCTCATCGCTTTTCAAAGGTGGCGGAAGAAGCTCACCGTTGCCAACATAGTGACAAGACGGTTTAAAAAACCTTTCAATTAAATTTAAAAATATATCGTATACTTTCATTTTCCTTTTCCTTTCTTCATATTAACGTCAGTGGATTGATAATTGCGTCATATTCCCCGTCAAATTCCGTTTTTGAAATTGCCACAATTGCATTGATTTCATTATTGTTGTAAAAAAATCGGTCGGGCTTGAAACCATACAAAAGCTCGTATTTATTTGTAACGGTTTTGCAAGGAATAAGACGGAAATTTTTTGTTTCCGAAATGTTTTTTTCGTCTATAAGATTTTTAAGCTTATCCTTTGAAACAACCACAACCGAAGCTTTTGTTAAAGGGTCAATTAGCGTATTTCCCGTGTCGGAAAACGTGTTCAAAATGATTTTTTTGTTTTTGTAAACCATTATAAGCTCTTTTGCCATACTCTTTTTTACCATTCCTTTCTTTATATGATTAAACATCAATTTTCCGAAAATTAAAATCAAAACAACACCGAAAATTAAAGGTATAAAACCGTTTTTTATGTATGCTCCGTTGCTGTTTTGCGTCAAAAATGCCGAATTTACAAGAAAAATACTGCCACCCAAAACAATGTTCATAAAAAAGAACGTAAGCGAGCATTTTATAAATTCAAAAATTTCTTTTGTTTTAAAAACCACAAAAATCATAAATGCCATTACCACTATTTTAAATCCCACATTTTCCAAAAAAGAGAAATTTGAAATGTAAAGCGAGCAACTGTAAATTGCACCCACAAAAGAAGCAACCACTCCCCTAAAAACGGAAAATCGCCTTGCAAGTGCAAAAGCCGTTATGTATAAAACAAAAAAATCCAGAAAAAAATTTTCCAAAAATAACACATCAATAAAAATCGCAGTCACAATTATACTTCCTTTTTGTAATTTTTTTAGTTTGTAAGAACAGTATAACACATAAATGAAAAAAAATTTAACCTTTTTTGTCGCAGAATATAAAAAATTTTTAAAAATTAAAAAAAATTCAACTTGTATTGAAAATTGTAAGTTTTTGTGTTATAATGTACTTAAGAAAAATTTTTGTCTAAAGGAGAATTGCTATGACAAATTATTCCGATTGTCCCCAATGTGTAAGAGATTTTTTGTCCCACAAACTTACAATTGAGGGAAAATCACAACTCACAGTAAAAGAATATGCCTATGACTTGCGAACCTTTTTCAGATACATAAAGCACGCAAAAAATAAAGAAAAAGACGACTTTTTAAAAGAAGACATATCAGCTATGACAATTGACGATATTAAAAAAATCACAATTTCCGATGTTTACGAATTTCTTCTTTTTTTGGGCACTCAAAAAAACAACAACGTAAGAACAAGAGCAAGAAAGCTTTCCACAATCAAATCTTTTTTCCAATATTTAAATATAAGCGTACATCTTATTGAAGACAATATTGTTAAAAACGTGAAAATGCCTGTTATTCCAAAAACTCTTCCTCGCTATTTGGAGCTTAACGAAGCACAGCGACTTTTGGAATCGGCACAAGGTAAAAACAAAGAACGAGATTTTTTCATTCTCACAATTTTGCTGAATTGTGGTTTGCGTGTTTCCGAGCTTAAAAATATGAAGCTTGGCGACATAAAAGAAGATGCAATCTTAATTCACGGAAAAGGAAACAAAGAACGTCAGCTTTATTTAAACAAAGCCACAAAAGAAGCATTGAAATCATATTTAAAAGTAAGAGTGCCTGCAAAACCCGAATATAAACAAGTAATTCTTTCTTCTTCAGGTCAAGAAATTTCCATAGGCGGAATACAATTTATTGTGAAAAATCTCATTAAAAAAGCAGGTCTTGACGCAAGCAAGCTTTCAACCCACAAATTACGTCACACCGCAGCAACACTTATGTATAAGTACGGAAACGTCGATGTTAAAGCTCTTCAAGAGGTTTTGGGACACGAACACTTGAATACCACCGAAATTTACACTCACGCAAACAACGAAGAAATCAAAAAAGCACTCGACAACAACCCACTTTCATCTTATCATAAAAAAACAAAAAAAAATAAATAATTTTTTTCAAAAAGGGGCAGTAAGCCAAATTACCGCCCCAATATTTTTATGCTATTCTTCACAATTTGCCAAACATCTTATAAGACACGCTATCAAAGTGAAAAGTAAGCTTACAAAGAAGAACATTGCACCTGTTATAATCACTCCGACAACACTTGTTACCGCAAATTCAATTTCCAAAAGAATTAACGAAGAAAGTATTGTTCCCAACGCTCCTATAATAATTCCGGGAACGGAATTACAAGCACAACTGCCACCACTTAAATCAAAAAGTGCCGAAATTCCCAAAATCAAAGCAAAATATACTATTCCAATTCCGAAAACTACCCACAAAAATGAAGTTGTTACGGTAATTGTTCCCGTATATCTGAGCATTCCCGCAATTATTCCAATTATTATGCTTGCAACCAATGAAATACCACTGCAATCATAATCGCAACTGCAACCGATTTTTTTCATATTTTTCACCTCCCGCTTACAATATATGACATATTTTTTATTATGTGATTTATTCATATAAATATTTTTTTTAATTTTTTCTCTGTTTTTCCAACTTGTATTTTTTCTCATTTTTTTAAAATCACAAAATTTTTCGTTTTACAAAGTTTTT
>CAYPIJ010000179.1:0-3236 GCA_964410755.1 uncultured Oscillospiraceae bacterium
GAGATAGAACATACAAATGGTTTTTTGAAGGCAATTATGTTTATGATGAGAAAGCAGAAAATACCGTATCTGTGGGAAGTTGATATTTTGGAGAAGAAAAAAATTAATATTACATAAATTTTAGTACTAGATGCGAAAAAGCACATCACACTATAAGTGCGATGTGCTTAGTTTTATTTATCTATCACTTGACAGCAAATAATTATACTACTACATCATTAAGCCCATTTTCAGTGAAAAGCTTTTTGGTATAATATTAACATTTGGATATTTTTATCTTACTCTGCGAGCAGTATAGTAATTTCTTACATAATAGTCGCTGTAGAGACTGCTGATTTTTACGGTATCTCCCGGTTTGGAAGCATGAATGAAGTTTCCGTCTGAAATATAAATTCCAACGTGACTTACATTGCTTGCTGTTCCGAAGAATACCAGATCTCCCATTTTAAGGTTTTCTTTTGAAACTGCCACACCTTCATTTACCTGTGTGTATGTAGTACGAGAAAGTTTTACTCCGAAATTGGAAAATACATATTGTACAAATCCCGAGCAATCAAATCCCGCAGGTGTTGAGCCACCGTAAACGTAAGGTACGCCAACGTATTTTTTTGCAAATTCGATAAGTGCTGTGTTGTCCGAAAGTGAGGGACGTGTTCCACTTCTTGATGTTATGTTACCGGTTGCTCTTACTGAAAGGTATTGACAAGCAACATAACCTATTACACCATTGTAAGAAATTTTTGCCCAATCGGAATTTACTTTTTCCAAAAGGGTGACTTTTGCACCGTAGGAAGCTTGTCCCACAACTGCATGATTAATTGATGCTCCGCTTCTTATGTTTAAAACAGAAGCGTTGACATAACGCAATTGTTGTGCATCTTCCTCAACAGTAATATATTGTTGTGATACGTAAGCTGTGTTATTATTGAATAAAATCGTCGCCCATTCTCCGCTTGTTGCGGTAACGTTTAATTTTTCACCGTTGTAAACAGTCCCTACAATTGCTGATGTTGTTGAGGGGGCTTGTCTTACGTTTAAAGCATTTGCCTTTACGGTTGCCGTGGCGGCGCTTGTTTGCAGTGACAATAATCCGGTCATAACTATTGTTGCGACTGCCTTTTTTAATTTGGTACTCAAAACCTAAATCATCTCCTTGTTTTTTTTTAAAAAATTCATTTAAAAAATTAAATGTAACACTATTGTAACATATTAGTAACAATTTGTCAAGCCTATTCACAAAAAAAACATAGTGGCGTTTTTTTTAAAAAAACGAAAAAACTCCCGAAAGACAGTCATAGCCTGTTTTTGAGGAGTTATTGAAAGTGCAAAAAAATTTATAAAAAACACACGTTTTTTTGTTATTTTGTTTTGGAATTGAAAATCAGGGCAAACAAAACACCGCAAATAACCGCCGCACTTATCCCTGCGGAAGTGGCTGTTAGACCGCCTGTTATAATTCCGAAAAAACCGTCTTTTTCAATTGCTTTTATAACACCGTTTGCCAAAGAATTTCCAAAACCCATAATGGGGACGGTTGCACCTGCACCGAATATTTCTTTTAACTTGTTGTAGAAACCCAAATATGTGAAAATTGTTCCCGAAACAACGTATAAAACAAGAATTCTTGCAGGTGTGAGCTTTGTAAAGTCTATAAGAAGCTGTGCGATTGCGCACAGAAATCCACCGAACAAAAAGCTTAAAAGATATGTCATTGCATTTTCCTCCTTTACACTTCAAGCTGTATAAGATGCGAAATACCTGGTATTGTTTCACCTTGAAAGGCCGTTGTGGGCGACATAAGGGCGCCTGTTGCAGCAACGAGAACTTTTTTAAATTCACGTTTTTCCAACTTTTTTAAAATGTAGGAATTTAAAACACTTCCGCAACAACCGCAACCGCTTCCGCCTGCGTGAACGTCTTGATTTTCAATATCGAAAATCATACAACCGCAATCATCGAGATTTTCTGAAACATCAATATTATTTTTTAAAAGCAATTCTTTTAAAAGCTTACTTCCGATTTTTCCCAAGTCACCGGTGAAAATCATATCGTATGATTTTGGGTCGAAGCCGGTATCTTCAAAAAATCGACTTATTGTGTGATAAGCCGCAGGTGCCATTGCCGCTCCCATATTGTTTAAGTCCTTTATTCCCAAGTCGATTACCGTTCCGACAGTTGCGTAAGTAACCTTTATATCTCCGGATTTTTTGGAAAGTACCGTTGCACCTGCACCTGTTACTGTCCATTGAGCCGTGGGTGTTCTTTGACCGCCGTAGGAAAGGGGAAAACGATATTGTCTTTCCGCACTGCAAAAATGACTGCTTGCACCGCAAAGAGCATTTTCACAAAAATCACCGTCAAGTGCCATTGAAGATAGAATGATGCTTTCAATCATAGTGGAACAAGCACCGTAAATTCCAAAAAACGGAATCCCCAATTCTCGTAAAGAAAAATTTGCACTTATGCATTGATTGAGCAAATCGCCACCGAAAAAGAAGTCAATATCGTTGTTTTTTAGGTTTGCATTTATTATCGCTCCTTTTAATGCGGTTAAAAACATACGCATTTCGGCTTTTTCCCAGCTTTCCTCACCAAAATGGGCATCTTCGTTGTATTTGTCGAACCATTCTCCCAAAGGTCCGTTATTTTCTTTTTCTCCGACAACACTGTAATGACCTGAAATTAAAGGCGGATTTTCAAATTTTATTGTATCTTTTCCTATTTTTTTAAGCATTTTCATTTTCCTTTCTTTTTACATTGCAATTTTAACAATATAATAAATTACACCGCCTACTGCGGAAGTAAGAACACCGTAAACTATAACTGGTCCCGCTACAGCAAACATTTTCGCACCGACACCGAAAATAAACCCTTCGTTTTTAAATTCGATTGACGGAGAAACAACAGCATTTGCGAAGCCTGTTATGGGAACGAGGGTTCCTGCACCTGCATGCGTTGCAAGTTTTTCATAAAGCCCCAAGCCTGTGAAAAGACCGCTTAAAAATATAAGTGACACACTTGTTAAGCTTCCGCTTATTTCTTTGTCAAGTCCCAAGTATAAATATAAATTTGTAAGAATTTGCCCGAAAACGCAAATAAGCCCACCGATAATGAAAGCCCAAACCATATTTTTTAAAAATGGACTTTTTTCGTTTTCGGAAACCTTGTTTTGATAATCGTTTTTATCTATTTTTTTCATTTTGATTTTCCTTTCATAATTATAATTCTTTTTATAT
>CAYPIJ010000180.1:0-3203 GCA_964410755.1 uncultured Oscillospiraceae bacterium
TGTTTAAACGAATCAAAACATTGAAGATTAGTAGGTACCATTCTTTGATATATTATTTCCGGCGGATATACCGAAGTAATGTATACTTGCTCCCATAAACAATAACAGTTTGTATACCTGCAATGCATTTGCGCTCTCGGGTATTTATCTAACATCGTAAGTAATTGAGAAAAATCAATTTGCCCTTTAAATTCATCTATAAATAATATCGGCGGTGCTCCGCTGTCAATATAGTAATCCATACCGCCATTTTTCAAATCATTCAATAAGTATATATTTTCACTGCCATATATATCGCACAAAGCATTATAATGGTATGTTTTAACAAAATGTATACTGAAGATAAACTTTCATATGAAAAATTTTCGGAAAAGTTGAGTGCAAAAATTTATGAGGGCGATAATATTATTGACAGGGCTTCAATGGCTAACTATGTGAATGGCAAAACCCCTATACCTCTTAATATCATTATTGCTATGCAAAAAATTAACGGCTATTCTTACGATTATATTTTGGGGATAAAGGAGCAAACAGATCCTAATTTAAAAGGAACTAATTTAACTACAAAATCGGTTAAAACACTTGAATCCATTGCTGAAGATAAATTGGGAATGGATATTTTAAATTGTATTATAGAAAATTATTTAGACAAATTTTTAAGCAGTGTAAAAGAACTAATTCTTTTAACAAATATTTGCCGTTCCTTAGATGAGGAAAACGGGGAAGTTTATCGTCAAGAAATTCAAAACAAATTTGTTAATAATATGGAAAATATCTTTAGTGAGATAGCAGAATACTATATAGATGTTCCATATGATGTTGAGAAAGAAATGCTTGATAAGTCAATTTCAGGGTTAAAAGAAATGTCAAATAGTTTAAACAAGGCGGCTGAATCATTAGAGTCTGCTACAATAATGCACGGAAACACTCCACTTACCAAAAAGGATTTCTTAAAACTGATTAAATTTGATAAAATCAAACCATATAAATAGCAAAAAAACACTCCACAAATGGAGTGTTTTCTGTTATTACAAGGTTTATAATTCTTCCGGTCTGCATACGGGCGAAAGATTTTGTAGGTTTTGCCACATCATAACTTTGATATTGTCAAAATCCTTTGTTGTTTTAACGGTTATATCGTTACCGTCATATACCGCTGTGGCAATATCTACAAACTGACCGTTTTTATAAAGTCCGACTAAAATGCTTACACCATTTGGAGCATTTGCCGGAGCAACCGAAATTGTGGTTGTTTCACCCTCTTTGGTAACAGATGTATTTGTGCAAACATAATTATAATGTATAGTTGCATTTTTTAATGGGTCGTTTCCATATTTAATATTTATTTTGTTCCATTCGTCCTCTGTACCTATATAATACACGTTCGAAATGGGGCATTTATAAAATGCGCTATAGTCAATGAAAGAAATATTATTATTTAAAACAATATCTGTTAATTGACTACATTGCCCAAATGCTTGTTGATAGATATTTTCAACAGTAAGTGGAATTTTGATTTCTTTTAAACTGCTGCAATTTCTGAAAGTACAATCATATATTATTTTTATTTTAGTTGGTAATTTAATTGATTCAAGGCTGCTACAACCGTCAAATGCAGCGCCGCCAATTTTTTCTATACTTTCCGGCAAGTTAATTGTTTTAAGGTTTATACAACCATTAAAAGCTTGTTCGCCAATACTAATAACTGTTTCGGGCAACTCTATGTTAGAGATGTTTACGCAATTATTAAAAGCTCCGTTTCTGATTTCTTTATAGTGTTATTTGTTGTAAATTTTTACATCCCATAAATGCACGAAGACCTATGCTATATACACTATCGGGAAGTGCATAATTTGTGTCTGTTTTTCCTGCCGGATAAGCAAAAATGTTGTTGTTCTTATCGAACAATACGCCGTTTTCGGAATAAAAATTTTTATTACCGGATTCTACCGTTATCGCGCATAGATTTTGGCAATTTGCTAATGCGCTAAATCCGATTTTTTCCACGCTTGCTAATACATTAAAAGTCTTTCTGTCCGGTCTGTCTATATATGTAAGCAATTCTGTTTTCTCTTTATTATATAAAACACCATCGAGGCTGGAATAATTTAAATTTTCATCATCAACGTTTATTTCAGAAAGAGATAAACAGTCTGTAAAGACACCTGACGATATTGAAGTTACAGATTTCGGGACATTAAATGAAACTAATGCATAACAATTACTAAACGCACCATATTTAATTTCTTGTAATTTGTTTTTTGCAATTACATTTTTTAATTTTTGGCAATTGTCAAATGCCCATTGTCCTATACTGATAAGTTCGGAAGGTAAGTTTAGTTCTTTGATTTGCGTACTGTGAAATGCGTTAGTTCCTATTGTTTTTATACTGTCGGCAAATTCTATGACCTCAATACTATACGCACCAAAGGCATTATCGCAGACACTTGTCACACCCTCTTTAAAAACAACCTTTTTTATACTAGATTGATACTCATACTCTTCCGCCCACGGGGCTGATGTCATATCCCCCATACCGCTTATTGTGAACACTCCGTCGCTGTCAAGCGACCAAGTGAGATTTTCGCCACAAGTGCCACTATCGACAATGTCGCTTGCAAAAACCGTCGTCATCGGCAACAGCGATAACATCATACACAATACCAATAAACAGCTTAAAAATTTTTTCTTCATCTTAATGAATCCTTTCTTTTGTATGTTTTTTATCGGGAAATAACGCACTGTCCCTTTCATATCCCCATAAATCAAAAAAGGTGTGCAACTATCGAAGCTACACACCCGAAAAATGCAAACTCCGATTTGTTGTCACACAAAATTAAAACAGAATGAAATACACTTATTAGTACGTCACCATATTTTTGGAATTTGCATTTTTATCAAATTCACATATGATAACGTGCTAATAAAAGGGCACAATATCCCTCCTGAAAAATAAGCAATTTCATAATTTAATTTTTAATTTTATGTGACTATATTATTTTACCACACTTTTTCATATTTTACAATATACTTTTTAAAAAAAACTGCAACATCGGCATTGTGCCAACATTGCAGTTTAGCGTGTTCTCTTTATTTGGTCGTAAATTGGTCGTAAGTTTTGACTTTTAATTCCTCAAAACCGCACAACTGCGCCGTTTACTTATCCAACGGCTTCATTGTGGGGAACAAGAGCACATCTCTTA
>CAYPIJ010000181.1:0-3163 GCA_964410755.1 uncultured Oscillospiraceae bacterium
AAATGAAAAAGAAAAAAGTATTAATTTGGGCGACAGAACACGCCGATTTGGTTTGGAGAAGATGTTTTGACAGAGATTTTACCTACAACGGACAAAATTTTGTGTCTTATGCGGATTTGGAAGGCTATTTCATAATGGACAGCATTGAATTGTGCGAAAAAAACGAAGAATATCGTTTCACAATTGAAAGCGTTGCAATGCTTAAAAAATTCCTTGAACATCACCCCGAATATGAAGAAAAAATCGACAAGCTTATAAGAGAAGGTCGTATTGAAATGCCGTTTACGGGAAACAACATTGTTGATTCAAATATGGTAAACGGAGAAAGTATTGTAAGAAATTTCCTTTACGGAAGAGAATATCTTAAAAATAAATATGACTACGTTCCCTATAATTTTGACAGAAACGATGCATTCGGAAATTCGGCACAGCTTCCCCAGATTGCAAGAGGCTTTGGCTCGAAATGGTTGACGCACATTACCTACAGCACACCGGACAACCTCTATTGGAGAGGTTTGGACGGCAGTACCGTTTTGGTATGGTCACCGAAAGGCGTAGGTTATACAGGCGGATATTACAAATATCGTCCATGTCCTGTTTGTAACGGCTTTAAAACATCGGATTGTCCTGCTTGTAACAACAGAAGAATAGATTTGGGTATCATGGAAAAGATGAGAGTTAAGCTTCCCGACCAATTGGGTGACTTTGACGACACAATACCGGGTCAGATTTACGCAGGCGGTGAAGAAATTCTTCCATCACAAAGCGTAATAGATTGGGCAAGAGAACATTCCGACAAATACGACATTGAATTTGGCGGATTTGACCGTTACCTTCCGTACATACAGGATTTAATAGACGGTGCGGACAACGCAAGAGACGATCAGCTCCATTCTTCACAGGAAATCAACTGTAATAACACAGGTACATTTGTAACAAGAATTGACACCAAAAAAACCGTAAGAGAAAACGAAAACGGACTTTTGAGCCTTGAAACACTTGCCGTTGCCGATAAGCTTAACAATAAAGAATATCCGAAAGAAAAAATCGAAAGCCTTTGGGAAAAATATTTCTTCACAATTTTCCACGATTCTATTCCCGCAACACACGTTGATGCAGGTAACAAAGAAATAATGGATTGTGCAAAGGAAATAAAAGACGGTACAAACGAGCTTAAAAACGCTATTTTGACGGCAAATACAACGAAAAACGACGAAATCGTAACGGTTTATAACGCTTATGGCAGTAAAATTTCTTCCGAAGTAACAGTAACCGTAAAATCAGACAGCGACATTTATTTGACTGACGAAAACGGCGAAAAAGTAACGATTTGCGACTACAAAAAAGAAAACGGCAACGTTACGGTAACATTCCTTGCAAGTGAAATCGGTGCATTTTCCAAAAAAGTTTACAACGTTGTAAAAACAAAGGAAGAATTTGTAAAAGAAGAAAAAATTCTTTACAATTACAATCCTTTCAACGGAAAGCCTGTTTTGACAAACGAACAGCTTTCCAACGTAGACGACGAAAGCACCGAAGAATTTTACCTTGAAAACGACAGATTTAAGGTTACCTTGGTTGACAAGGGTATTAAAGAAATATTTGACAAAAAGCTTAACAAAACAATTGCAAAAGCAAGTGAATATATGGTTGGCGAATTTATTTTGGAGCATGACGAGGGTTCACCTTGGGCAACTCATTCTCCCGATATGAGAAGACAGCCACAGTCAAGAGATACAAGACTTTACAAGATTGAAAAAACAAAAGACACTCAAACCGCTACATTCAGAGTTCATTCTCACGACATTGCCGCTTATGCCGTTATGGGCGTTAAAATTGTTTACAGCATTACTCTTAAAAATGGAAGCGATAAGGTACATTTTTCAACAGATGTATTTTGGCACACACAAAATTACCGTTTAAGAATTGCAATGCCGACTGTGGGCGATGCAAAACATCTTTACGACATTCCTTACGGTGTAATTGAAAGAAAGCCTTACAAAAACACCATAACCTTTGAAGACACTTCAACAAACTGGGCAAGTGCCGCAGGAGATTATCCTGCTATTAACTGGGCAGGCGTTGAAAAAGACGATTATAGCCTTGCATTTTTCAATAAAGGTACTCCCTCATATTTGATTGAAAAAGATAAAAACAGCAATACAACAATGTTCCTTTCCGTTTTGAGAAGTCCGTCTTTGGGGTCATATCTCTACAGCCCAACGGAATATACAATGACCGATTATTATGGTATGCTTGACAGCGGAGACCATCATTTTGACTTTGCAATAAAGGCTTATGATAAAGGATTTTCCGAAAACGATGCTGTTTTGGACGGTGTTTCCTACAATGCAAGCGTTTCCGTTGTAAACGGCGAGCTTAATATTTCCGATTTGCCCACACTTGTATGTGATGATGCAAGAATAACAAGCTTGAAATTATCCCAGGACAAAAAAGGCATAATCGTGAGAATTAACGAATATCACGGAAAAGACTCAAAGGGAACTCTTGTTATTCCCGAAAATATCAGCTTTAAAGCTGTTTATGAAACAGACCTTAAAGAAGATAAAACAGAAGACCTTACCGTAAACGGAAATAAGGTTGAGCTTGACATCAAGCATTTTGAAATCAAAACAATCTATATTGAACTTTAATATAAGTAATATTTTCCCCGAAGAAAGCTCTCTTTTTTCGGGGACTTTTTTATCCTTATCCTGTCATTTCGGCTCGTAGGGGCGGTACCTGTATGTCTGCCCGAAACCGAGAGATACACTCCGCTCGTTGCACTCGGTCGAAATGACAACGTAAGGTAAGGGACTGCCGATACCATACCTAAGTTCTTGAAAAAAACACAAAACTGTGATAAAATTGTTATCGATAATGAGGTGATCGAAATGCAGAACGCAGGATATATAACATTTTTTTCAAACAGAAAAGAAACAGTTGTGGATATTTCCGCAATTCTATATTGTATAATGAGAGGTGCAATAGCCGAAATTCACACAAGCGGTGGCACGATATATAAAACAAGAATAAAATTTGTGGATATTGAAAAGAAGCTTGGCAATAATTTTATAAAAATACATCGTGGATGTCTTGTTTCCGCATTGGCAATACACGAAATAAACGATAAAATCGTCTTAAACACCGGCGAGAGCATAGA
>CAYPIJ010000182.1:0-3111 GCA_964410755.1 uncultured Oscillospiraceae bacterium
AGAAGAATGTAACGTGAGCGTATTTTTCCGTTTCGGCAATTCTAAGCTGTTTTAAGCCTTTTTTGGAGATATATTCACCAAAAGTATTTGTAAGAACCTGAGGCTTAAATGCAACATTTACATTAGGCATTGAAGCATCATAACGTGTCATACAAACATAGTAAAGTGGGAAAAATTCTCTTTCAAAGCCGGAAAATTCACTGTCAACAAATGTTCTTGTGATTTCTCTTGCTCTGTCAGGACGGAAATTGAAGCATACAACGGAATCGTTGGCTTTAATGCTTGCAACGGGAGCACCGTTTTCCAACACAACAGTTGGAACGATAAATTCGTCTGTTATAAGTGCGCCGTTTTCGTCCTTTGTGACATAGGATTTTTCAATTTCTTCAATGATGTTTTCGGTTGTGTTACCTTCCGATTTCACCATAGCATTGTAAGCTTTTTCAACTCTGTTCCAGTTGTTGTCGCGGTCCATAGCATAATATCTTCCGCTTACGGTTGCAATTTTACCCACACCGATTTCGTTTAATTTATCCTGAAGTTCTTTTATAAATTCAACTCCCGACGTAGGAGAAACATCTCTACCGTCCATTATGGGGTGAATGTAAACTTTTTCAAGACCGTTTTTCTTTGCAAGCTCAACAAGACCGAAAAGATGTTCAATATGAGAATGAACACCACCGTTTGAAAGAAGCCCCACAAAGTGAAGTGCGGAATTGTTTTTCTTGCAATTTTCAACAGCGCCCATAAGAGCTTCATTTTCAAAGAAATCTCCGTCTTTTATTGATTTTGTGATTCTTGTCAATTCCTGATATACAACTCTTCCCGCACCGATATTGGTGTGTCCTACTTCGGAGTTACCCATCTGTCCGTCGGGTAAACCTACTGCCATACCGCTTGCCTGTAAAAGAGTGTTGGGGTATGTTTTAAAATATTTATCCAAATTTGGAGTATTTGCTGATTTTACAGCATTTCCGTCTGCATTATTGTTAATGCCGTATCCGTCAAGTATAATTAAACAAACAGGCTGTTTTGCCATTAGTATTACCTCTTTTCGATTATTTTGCGGCGTCTGTAATAACTGAGAAATCGTCAGCTTTCAAAGAAGCTCCGCCGATAAGTCCACCGTCGATGTTTTCTTTTGCCAAAAGTTCTGCTGCATTTTTAGCGTTCATACTTCCGCCGTACTGAATTGTGTATTCAAGTGCACATTTTGGGCAATAAAGCTCACCGATAAGTTTTCTGATTTCACCGCAAACTTCTTCAGCCTGGTCGGCAGTTGCTGTTTTACCTGTTCCGATAGCCCAGATTGGCTCGTAAGCGATAACAACTTTTTTAGCATCTTCAGCTTCAATTCCCATAAATGCTTTTTTAATCTGAATTGAAATTACGTCCATAGTAATTCCTGCTTCTCTCTGTTCCAAGCTTTCGCCAACACAAAGGATAGGAATAAGACCTTTTTCCAAAGCTTTTTTGATTTTTTTGTTTACAGTTTCATCTGTTTCGTTGAAATATTCTCTTCTTTCGGAGTGACCGATAATAACATATTCAACGCCCAAATCTTTAAGCATATCTGCACTTACTTCACCTGTGAAAGCACCTTTGTCTTCAAAATGAAGATTTTCAGCACCGATTTTAACGTGTGTATCTTTTGCTGCCCTTACTGCTTCTGCCAAGCAAACATAAGGTGTACAGCATACAACTTCACAAGTTGAATTTTTTGTTGTTTCAACAACTTCTTTTACAAAATCATAAGTTTCAGAAGGCAATTTGTTCATTTTCCAGTTGCCTGCAATAATATATTTTCCCATTTTTATTTCTCCTTATTAATGTTTCGTCAATTATTTAATATTTTTCTTATTTGTCGTTAAGTGCAACAATACCGGGGAGTTCTTTTCCTTCCAAGAATTCCAAAGAGGCACCGCCACCTGTTGAAATGTGGCTCATTTTGTCGCCCAAGCCTGCCTGATTTACAGCGGCAACACTATCTCCGCCACCGATAATTGTTGTAGCATCGATTTGTGCCAAAGCTTCTGCAATTGCATTTGTGCCTTTTGCAAATGTAGGCATTTCAAATACACCCATAGGTCCGTTCCAAACAACTGTTTTAGCATCTTTAATTGCATCTTTGTAAAGCTCGATTGTCTTTTCGCCGATGTCAAGACCCTGCCATCCTGCTTCAATCTGACCTCTGCCAACTGTTTTATGCTGTGCATCGTTTGCAAAATCAGTAGCAACAACAGTATCAACGGGAAGTAAAAGTTTAACACCTTTTTCTTCTGCTTTTGCAACCATTTCGTTAGCATAAGAAAGATAGTCTTCTTCCAAAAGTGAATCGCCAACTTCTTCGCCTTGAGCTTTCATAAATGTGTAAGCCATACCGCCACCGATAATGAGTGTGTCAACTTTTTCAAGCAAATTGTTGATAACTGAAATTTTACTTGATACTTTTGAACCGCCCAAAATAGCAACCAAAGGTCTTACAGGATTATCAACTGCATTTCCCAAAAATTCAATTTCTTTTTCAATAAGGAAACCGCATACGCAATCGCCTTCGATAAATTCTGTTACACCAACAGTTGAGCAGTGAGCTCTGTGTGCTGTTCCGAATGCATCGTTTACAAAAATGTCTGCAAGTGAAGCAAGTTCTTTTGAAAAAGCTTCAACATTTTTTGTTTCTTCAGCTCTGTAACGTGTATTTTCAAGCAATACAACGTCTCCGTCGTTCATTTCAGAAACTGCTTTTTTTGCATTTTCGCCAACAACGTTGTTATCTGCCGCAAATATAACTTCTTTGCCGAGTTTTTTCGACAATTTTTTTGCTACAGGTGCAAGTGAAAGCTTTGCAACAGCTTCGCCCTTAGGTTTGCCCAAGTGTGAGCAAAGGATAACCTTTGCGCCCATATCAACAAGATATTTGATTGTGGGCAATGCACCGTCTATTCTTGTTTCGTCTGTGATATTGAGATTTTCATCCAAAGGAACGTTAAAGTCGCAACGAACCAAAACTCTTTTGCCTTTAGCCTGAATGTCTCTGATTGTTTTTTTGTTAAGCATAAGTAATTTCTCCTTACATATATATAATTTTTTTAAACTAAACAACATTATTAT
>CAYPIJ010000183.1:0-3008 GCA_964410755.1 uncultured Oscillospiraceae bacterium
CATATTCCAATGGTGTGCGAAAACACCAACAAGCCGCCGCATATATCCTAATGCTAAATACAGGCTTGCGGTCGGGCGAGGCACTCGGGCTGAAAAACAGCGATGTTGATCTCGATAACAAGCGGTTGCATATACAAAATTCCGTAAAAGAAGTATATAACCGAGACGGAGTCAAAGCCGCAGGCGGAAAAACGACCAAGGTGGGCAAAACCAAGACAAAAACAAGCAAGCGGACAGTGCCACTCAACAATGCCGCCATAGACGCAATTAAAGAACTCAGAAAGGAATACAACTATGGCGAGGAATCACCACTGATATGTGATGAACACGGAGATTACACAAAACCGGTAAACTTCCGCAAAAGGTTCTACAGGATATTAAAAGATGCAGGAATAGAAACAAAAGGTCTGCACTCGCTACGTCACACATTCGCCACGAACCTTGTAAATGGAGTAAAACAAGCTGACGGAAGCGTTAAAGCCTTAAATCCAAAACAGGTGGCAGATTTACTCGGACACACAACATCACAGATAACCGAGATGTACTACGTGAAAAAAGATACATCGAGACTGAACGGAGTAACGGATGGATTTGAAATATAAATGGAAAATTGAAAATTGAAAGTTGAAAATGGGGAAATTGCCGAGCGATTTCCCTATGAATTTTTCGAATAACAATGCAAATTTGATGCTTTTTTGATGATGTACCGGACGGAATTGTTAGAAACGGTTGCGACCGTATGCGAAATTGACGCTCGTTTTTGGCAAAATCATTTGAATTACAAGACCAAGCACCTCTATTAAAAGCAAAATAAAAATGGTTAAAAAATTACCGAAAATCAAAATTGATGCTCTGAAATTCAGTTTTGAAACATAAAAAATTGCGATTGATAAAAATAAGAAATGGCTCAAACGCAGTGTTTGAGCCATTTCTGTGGCAGGGGTACAAGGACTCGAACCTTGGGCACTCGGTTTTGGAGACCGATGCTCTACCAACTGAGCTACACCCCTATAAAGCAAATATTAAGTTTTTTGAATTACCATAGCAACCTACGGCACGGGGCTTTGAAAACCCCTATTATTTTTCAAACACTTTTAAAAAATACAACAAAATATCCCCCTCAAAATTCAGAAAAACAGCTGTACTTTAACTTTGAAGACAGCAAAAAAGCACTCTTTTGAGTGCTTTTCCAAATATATTTTAATTTCAAAGAAATTAGAGAGCTGCTTTAGCTTTTTCAACGAGTGTTGCGAAAGCTTTAGGATCTGCGATAGCGATTTCGGAAAGCATTTTTCTGTTCATCTGAATGTCTGCTTTCTTAAGACCGTTCATAAATCTTGAATAGCTCATTCCATTCATTCTTGCAGCTGCATTGATTCTTGCAATCCACAATTTTCTGAAATCTCTCTTTTTGTGTTTTCTGCCAACATAAGCATAAACAAGAGATTTCATAACAGCTTCGTTAGCTGTTCTGAAAAGCTTACTCTTAGCACCTCTGTAGCCTTTTGCAAGCTTTAATATTTTTTTATGTCTTCTTCTTGTTGTTACTGCACTTTTAATTCTTGCCATAACGTATTATCCTCCGTATCGTTTCTTATTTATAAGGTATAAGTTTCTTAATCTGTGCTACATTAGCTTCACTTGCGTAGCCTGCCATTCTCAAATGTCTTTTTCTTTTTGTTGTTTTTTTGTTAAGAATGTGTCTTCTGCCTACTTTACCTCTTTTGATTTTACCGTTTTTTGTAACGGAAAATCTTTTTGCTGCTCCTCTGTGTGTCTTAATTTTTGGCATAGTAATATCTCCTCTCCAAATATAAATTACTTAATTAAAAACAATGTTTTTTACTTCGCCGACAAAAACATTACCATGCTTCTGCCCTCAAGCTTAGGTTCTTTATCAACATTACCGACTTCGGAAATACCTTGTGCAAACTTGCTCAAAATTTCCTCGCCCAAATGAGCGTGCGCCATTTCTCTGCCGCGGAAACGTATGGAAACCTTAACTTTATCGCCCGATTTCAAAAATTTGCTTGCCTGATTCAACTTTGTGTTAAAATCGTGTGTGTCGATATTAACTGAAAGTCGTACTTCTTTTATGCTGACAACTTTCTGATTTTTCTTGATTTCTTTTTCTTTCTTAGCCTGTTCAAATCTATACTTACCGTAGTCCATAATTCTGCACACCGGCGGAACGGCTTTCGGAGAAATCATAACCAAATCGAGATTTCTGCTTTCTGCTGCTGAAATTGCATCTTTAATTGAGAGAATACCGAGCTGTGAACCGTCTGTCCCAACTACACGCACCTCTTTTTCTTTTATTTCCTCATTGATAGGTAATTCTTTAACGCTGATAACTAAGCACCCCTAACATTATTATTTTACAATAAAAAAAGAGAGAGTATTTTTTCCACACTCTCACAAAGCTACCATAATTATAATCTAAGCTTATAACCTCAAACACTTTTGCCTTGAGGTGAGAAGCGGAAACTTCTTCTTTTCATATCATACACAAATATAATACCACACTTTTTTCAATTTGTCAATACTTTTTTAAAACTTTTTTTATTTTTTATTAAAAAAGTTACAAGACGCCGATTTTTCGACGTCTTGCCAATAATTAATTTTTTTCTTCATCAACAAACTTCACGTTTTCCAAAGTCGCTCTGAAATTTTTGCGGATATTAGAAAGATACTTTTCTCTCAATTCCTTTTGCAAAGCTTTTTCTTCCTCCGTAAGGCCTACGGTTTTGGACTTTTTATAAAGTTCGTTTATCTTTTCTGTTAAGTTTTCCATTATTTATACATTGGGCCAAAATTCTGACAAGCTCTGTAATCCGCACCCTCTTTGTCCATGCCGAATGCGTTCCAAGCGGCAGGTCTGAAGATTTTTTCTTCAGGTACGTTGTGCAAGCATACAGGAATTCTGAGCATTGAACAGAATGTGATAAGATCCGCACCGATATGACCGTAGCTGATAGCACCGTGGTTAGCACCCCAGTTGTTCATAA
>CAYPIJ010000184.1:0-3004 GCA_964410755.1 uncultured Oscillospiraceae bacterium
ATGTTGAGGGGTGGGAGAAAAGCCAATGGACGGCGGACACAACGAGAATGCGTCGTTCCTTTGCGGAAGCTTATATGCTAAAAAACACAAAACCTGTAATTTTGCCCGGCGAACTTATTTGCGGTCAGCCCGATTACAGTGATTTTTCAAAAGAAGAAAAAGAAAAATATGAAAGTTATATGGAAAAAGAGATTATAATGCCTGTAAAAAGAGGTCGTGCAGACCATCTTGCACTCGATTATCAATTGCTTTTGGATAAGGGAATTGAGGGTATGCTTGAAATAATAAACGATGAAATTGAAAAAATTGATGTTTATGACGGAAGTATGGCAGAAAGATATGAATTTTTTCTTTGTTGCAAAATAGAGCTTGAGGGACTTTTTGAAATGTGTCAAGCCTATGAGAAAAAAGCGCTTGAACTTGCAAAAAATTCAAACGGAAAGCAAAAAAGAAGAATATTTTGAGCTTTATGAGGTTTTGAAACAAGTGCCAAAAAAAGGAGCAAGAACATTCAGAGAAGCGTTACAAAGTATACATACCTTTACGTGGAGCTTGTACGGAATATATTCCTACGGAAAGCCCGATGTATTTTTATATCCTTATTATAAAAATGACATTGAAAAAGGTATTTTAACTTATGAAGAAGCACAGGAGCTTATCGATTGTTTCTTTTTGCAAAGTATACCAAATATGAGCTCTTGGTCGGCAGAGGGATTGATGCTCGGAGGACGTGACGAAAAAGGAAATAAGGTTGAAAACGAACTTACATGGCATTTTTTGAAAGCTATTGAGCATACACGCTTACCCGACCCAAATGTAGGTTTTTGCGTTACGGAAGAAACAAGTGGAGAAATACTTAACTACGTTGCCCATCTTATAAAAATCGGTTGTTGTCAACCTCAAATATGGAATAGTGATGAGGTTAGTTGTTCCATGCAAAAATATGGATTTTCAAAGGAAGCTTCCTATATGTTCACGCTTTCCACTTGCGTTGAAACAACACCTATAGGCTGTTCGGGAATATCAATAACCAGCCCTTATGTAAATTTACTTAAAATTTTTCTTAATTCCTTTGAAAAATGTGATAATACTTGTGATTTTGAAAAAATATTTTACAATTTTGAAAAAGAACTTGAAAATGAGTGTAAAAAAATAATAATTCAAGAAAATTTGTTTCAAATTGAAAGAGGTCGAAACAGCACAGACCCAATGAGAGTGTCGATGCTTGTTCACGATTGTATAGAAAGAGGTAAATCCAACGATTGCGGTGGTGCAATTTACAATCAGCTTGAACCTAATATTTTGGGAATGCAAAATACAACTGAAAGCTTTAATGTTATAAAAAAACTTATTTTTGACGAAAGAACTTTGACAGTTGAAGAAATGAAAAAGGCTTTGGCAAGTAATTATTTAGGTTATGAAGAATTGCTTATGAAAATAAAAAACAAAATTCCGCATTTCGGAACAGGTGACAAGGAAATCAATGCTTTATCGAAAAGAGTTGCCGATACAGTTTTGGAAGCATTCGGAAAAATGACAACCGTAAGAGGGGCAAAGGTAATACCTGGAGCTTTTTCCTATAGGGAACATGAAATTCAAGGCAAAACTACATTAGCGTCACCTGATGGGAGAAAAAACGGTGAGCCTTTGAATGACGGAAGTTGTCCCGTACAAGGATATGACGATAAAGGTGTAACGTTATCACTTGCTTCAACCGTTTCTTGGGAGCCTTCAAGATTTTTGGGTGGAACGTCGGTAAATGTAAAAATTAATAAAAATGTTGTAAAAGAAAAAATCATAGCTTTGATAAAAGGGTACTTAAAAACTCACGGTTCGCAATTGCAATTTAATATAGTGGATAGGGAAACGCTGTTGGAAGCACAAAAAAACCCCGATAATTATAAAGATTTGCTTGTAAGAATTGGCGGATATAGTGATTTCTTTGTTAAAATTCCCAAAAGCTTGCAAGACGAAATTATTTCAAGAAGTCAAAATGAAAATATATGAGAGGGGATTTTTTAGTTGAAAAATATTGCAAATATTTTTAATATTCAGCATTTTTCCCTTAATGACGGACCGGGAATAAGAACAGTTGTATTTTTTAAAGGTTGTCCTCTTAATTGTGCGTGGTGTCATAATCCTGAAAGTAAATCTATGAAAAAAGAGCTTTCATTTTTAAAGGATAAATGCAAAAATTGTAAAAAATGCGTACAAGTTTGCGAAAAAGGTGTTCATAATTTTTCAAATGATATTCATAACATTGACAGAACAAAGTGTATTTATTGTAATAAATGTGTTGAAGAATGTCCTTTTTCTTCACTTGAAATTATAGGAAAGAGCCTTACTTTTGAAGAAATAATGGAAGATATAAAAAAAGACGATGTATTTTTCGGTGATAATGGGGGAGTTACTTTTTCCGGCGGAGAACCCTTTATGCAGTTTGAAGCGTTGTTGGAACTTGCTAAAATGTGCAAGGAAAAAGGCTACTGCGTTTGTATTGAAACAAGTGGTTACACTACAAAAGAAAAAATTGAAAAAATAAGCGAATATGTGGATTGCTTTTTGTTTGACATAAAAGAAACAAACAAGGAAATTCACCAAAAATATGTTGGTGTGGATAATGAAATTATTCTTAAAAATCTTGAATTTTTGGATAAATTAAAGAGTAAAGTTGTTTTGCGTTGTCCCATAATTTCCAGTGTAAACGATAGAGAAGAACATTTTTTGAAAATTGCGGAGCTTTCCTTGAAATACAATTGCATTAAATCCGTTGAATTTATGCCGTATCACCCATTGGGAATGGAAAAATCAGTTCAGATAGGTAAAAAGTGCGAATTTGAAAACGATAGCTTTATGGATAAAAAGAAAATTGAGCAATATTGCAGAGCGATTGAAAATATGGTAAATGTACCTTTGAAAATTAATTAAAATTAAGGCTGTAAAAAAATTACAGCCTTTTTTTAATTGTACGTGGATAAATTTTAATAATTACTTTGTATTTTCT
>CAYPIJ010000185.1:0-2990 GCA_964410755.1 uncultured Oscillospiraceae bacterium
GCAAAAATTCATATTCCGTTTCGCTTGCGGCAGGAAAACCCACCTCAATTTCCTTAAAACCAACGTCCAAAAGAGTTTTGTAATACTCAATTTTTTCCTCAAGGTTCATGGGAATAACAAGACTTTGATTTCCGTCTCGCATATCCACACTGCACCATACGGGCGGTTTTTCAATGTGATCTTTTTCCACCCACTTATTGTACTTTTTTTCCACCGGGAAATATCCCACTCGATACTTACTTGAATCCATTTTTCTTTGCTCCTTTTTGATAAAATTTTTAATGCCAAAGAGATAAGAGCTTTTAAAGAATAAAAAAACCGTCCCAAAGCAAATAATGCTTTGAGACGGGTGTTAATTCATTTTAGCACTCGCGGTACCACTCAAATTGCGGACAAAATCCGCCATCTCTTTGAAGTCCAACAACTTCTATGCACTGACGTAGCACACACGGGTCGCCCTACTTGTAAAATACTTTCAAGCTTCCGGCTCGGAAGTGAGAGGACAAAGATATATAACACACCGATTTACACCAACCATCGGCTCTCTGCGCTGTTTTTCTCAATGACCGTTCTTCGTCACAGCCTTTATGAATATTATTGAATTTTCTTTATTATACTCTCAAAAATTAAATTTGTCAAGAGTTTTTTGCAAAAAAATTAATTTTTTTGCAAAATTATGCATCAATCTTAGCCTGGTTGATTTTGATTCCAGGACCCATTGTAGATGCAACTGCTACGCTCTTAAGGTATTGACCTTTAGCAGCAGCAGGTTTAGCCTTAACGATAGCGCTCATAAGTGCATTAAAGTTTTCAGCCAATTTGTCTTTACCGAAAGAAACTTTTCCGATAGGACAGTGAATGATGTTTGTTTTGTCAAGACGGTATTCGATTTTACCGCTTTTGATTTCGGAAACAGCTTTTGTTACGTCCATTGTAACAGTACCTGCTTTTGGGTTAGGCATTAAGCCTTTAGGTCCGAGAACTTTACCCAATCTACCTACAACACCCATCATATCGGGAGTTGCAACAACAACGTCGAAATCAAACCAGTTTTCACCCTGGATTTTTGTAATCATTTCTTCAGCACCAACATAGTCGGCACCTGCTTTTTCAGCTTCGTCAGCCTTGTCACCTTTTGCAAAAACAAGAACTTTAGCGGTTTTACCTGTTCCGTTAGGAAGAACAACCGCACCTCTTACCTGCTGATCAGCATGTCTTGAGTCAACGCCGAGTCTTACGTGAAGCTCAACAGTTTCATCAAATTTAGCTTTAGAGCATTTGCAAACGAGGTCAAGCGCGTCTACGCTGTCATACAATTTTGCAGAATCCACAAGTTTTGCGGCATCCTGATATTTTTTTCCTCTAAACATAAATTTACCTCCTGTGGTTAATGTATCAAGCTTTTTTAAAAAGCTCTCCCACTCTTAATTTTTAATGATAAAAAATTAGTCCTGTACAGTAATACCCATACTACGTGCAGTACCTGCGATCATACTCATAGCCGCTTCTACTGAACCTGCATTAAGGTCGGGCATTTTCTGTTCTGCGATCTTTTGAAGATCTGCTTTGCTGATAGATGCAACCTTCGTTTTGTTAGGTACACCCGATCCGCTCTGCAATTTGCAAGCCTTTTTCAAAAGAACGGCAGCAGGCGGAGTTTTGGTTACGAATGTGAAAGAACGATCTGCGTAAACAGTGATAACAACAGGGATAACCATACCCATATCGTTTTTAGTTCTTTCGTTGAATTCTTTTGTGAATTGCATAATGTTTACACCGTGCTGACCGAGTGCCGGTCCAACAGGTGGTGCCGGTGTTGCCTTACCTGCTTCAATCTGAAGTTTAATAAAGCCTACAACCTTTTGTGCCATAAAGAACACCTCCTAATTTAAAAAAATGTGGTAATAATGTTGAACTTGGGATAAGCCAAAAAGGCTTTTTACCTTATTCTCCCACGGGGAACGCAATTGTTCACCCATTATCTATTAAAACAAAAATGTTTTAATCTAATTTTTCAGCCTGACCGAATTCAAATTCGACAGGAGTTTCACGTCCAAGCATGGACACAAGAACAGTGAATTTCTGTTCCTCGAAATTAATCGACTGTACAACTCCGATGAAGCCCTCAAATGAGCCTTCGATAATTCTGACTTCATCGCCGACTTCAAAGTCAATTTCAACTGTTTTCTTTTCAAGATTTAACGCAATGACTTCCTCATCGCTCAAAGGAACCGGTTTAGACCCCGGACCAACAAATCCCGTAACACCTCTTGTGTTTCTCACAACATACCAAGTATCGTTGTCCATAACCATTTTTATAAACAAATAGCTGGGCATGGTTTTACGTTTTACGGTTTTTTTGGTATCTCCTTTAATTTCTTCAACTTCTTCTTCTGGAAGATGAATTTCAACTATTTGATTCTGGAGTCCTCTGTTTTCTATTAATCTCTCCAAATTGGATTTAACTTTGTTTTCGTAGCCGGAAAAAGTATGGATAACGTACCATTTTGCGTCTTCCATAATAACACTCCTTCCCTTACTTTATAAAGTTTTTAAGTATTGCACCAAAGCAAGTATCCAAAGCGAATATGAAAACACCTACGATGATAACGGAAAGAAGAACAGTCCAAGTATTGTTTACAACTTGCTTAAAAGTTGGCCATGTTACTTTTTTCATTTCTGATTTTATGCCTTTAAAAGCTTTAGCAAAGGCATTTTCTTTCTTTTCTTTTTCTGCCATGGTATTTCATTCCTTTCGCAAAGACCGCATCTTAATAAAAGTTTACGTTCTTCAATTATTTTGTTTCTTTGTGTAAAGTGTGCTTTCTGCAAAATCTGCAGTATTTGTTCATTTCCAAACGATCGGGGTCGTTCTTTTTGTTTTTCATTTTGTCATAATTTCTTTGCTTACATTCTGTACAAGCCAATGTGATTTTTACTCTCATTATTAGCACCTCCATCTTAAAACATCAGAATATAATGTATATTAA
>CAYPIJ010000186.1:0-2986 GCA_964410755.1 uncultured Oscillospiraceae bacterium
CGTATATGATATAATTACAATGTAAATGTTCCACATAATGTAAATTATGTGGATAAAAACATAAAAAGGGGGCTTACTTATGGCGCAAATAGCCGAAGTAATAAAATACGAGGGCGACAACAGTACATTTATCTGGAAACACCCTTGTGAGGATTTCAATACTCAAACACAACTTATTGTTCATGAAAGTCAACAAGCTGTGTTTTATATGAATGGGCAAATATTAGACGTATTCGAATCGGGAAGATATACTCTTGAAACTGAAAATATTCCGCTTATCAAAAAATTTTTCAATAAGGTTTTTGATAATAATACACCTTTTCATTGTGAAGTTTATTTTGTAAACAAAACAGAACAGATGGCAATAAAATGGGGTACTGACAGTAAAATTGAATATGTTGAACCGACATATAATTTTCCTATTCAAATAGGTGCAAGCGGAGAAATGAATTTACGAGTTCAAGACGGTGCAAAATTACTTGTTAAAATTGTCGGAACAGAAAACATTTTAACGCAAATGGGATTAACACAAAAATTCAGAGCGTTTTTAATGACAAAGTTTAAAACATATCTTTCAACTTATATTAGAACAAATCAAATAAATATTTTTCAAATTGACGAAAAATTATTGGAAATATCTTCTGCTATGCAAGATATGCTTTCTGCTGACTTTGATGAATACGGCTTGTCACTTGTACATTTTTTTGTAACAAAAATTGCAAAGCCTGAAGACGACAGCACATTCAAAAGATTTAAAGATTTGCATTTTAGACAGTATGCCGATATTGCCGAAGCAAAATTACAACAAAATATTGATATAATTGAGCAAGAAACTCAAAAGTAAAAAATGATACTTGAAGCTGAAGGCAAAGCAGCTAAAAGACAAATTGAAGGTTATACCTATCAACAAGAACGCAGTTTTGATGTTGCCGAGGGAGTGGCAAAAAACGAGGGCGGTAATATGACAAATTTGGGTGTCGGTCTTGGTGTTATGGCAGGAGTTGGAAATGTTGTTGGAGGTATTGTGAACAACAGCATGGAAAATGCGGTAAATCAAAAGGTTGAAAAATGTCCTAACTGCGGAAATGTAATTCCCGAAAATGCTAAATTTTGTTTAGAATGCGGTACAAAGGTTGAAAAACTTTCTGAAAATGAAATTATTTGTCCGAAATGCGGTTGTAAAACAGCAAAAGGAAAGTTTTGTTCCGAGTGTGGTGCAAAACTTCAAAGTGTTTGTCACAATTGCGGAAAAGAATTACCGCAAGATGCAAAATTTTGTCTTGAGTGCGGTCAAAGAATAGGTGGTGAGCAAAATGAATAAAGACGGAAAAATAATACTTTCGGCAATTGTTGCAATAGGAGCAATATCAACTTTGTTTGCTGTTGTGCCGATAAACGGAACGTTTATTACATCTTATATTTTTGCGGTAATTGCAATATGCTTAATTGCCGGTACAACGTGTATTTACGGTAAAAGAAAATCAAATGCAGTAGCAGGACTTTCGTATGTTTACACAAGTGTTGTTTATGCTGTTGTAAGTGTGGTGTTTTCTGTTGTTGTTTGTCTTTTTGCTTTGTTATGGACATGGACTTTGGTGTTACATGTAATTATACTTGCGATATTTGCAATAAGAATAATATCCTCAAATATCGGTAGTGATTATATAAATGAAATTGATAAAAAATCGGAAGAAAAACACAACGATTTTTTAAATAAAAAAAAGAATTATTGGAAATAGGGAAAGGATGATTTTATTATGAAACAATTAACTTGTGAAATGTGTGGAAGCACGGAATTATTAAAAGAGGACGGAGTTTTTGTATGTCAAACATGTGGCACAAAATATTCTGTTGAAGAAGCAAAAAAGATGATGATTGAGGGAACTGTTGAAGTTACAGGTACAGTAAAAGTAGATGATTCTGCGAAAATTGCAAACTATTACACCATGGCTGAGAATGCCTATGACGCAAGAAATCAAAAAGAGTCTGAGGACTATTGTAACAAAATCATAGAAATTGATCCTTCCAACTACAAAGCATGGTTTTTGAAAGGAAAGGCAGCTGGCTGGCAATCAACTCTCAAAAATGTTCGAATTGAGGAATCTGTTAATTGTTTTACTAAAGCAATAGATAATGCACATGAAGACGAGCTTGAGAAAATTAAATCCCAAGCCGCAAATGAGATAGAATCTCTTTCCAAAGCCTTTGTTCAATTAGCTTGTAATCATTTTGAAAAATGGCCATCAAGCGAAAACTCTCAAGAAGTAAATTGTGTTATTTTACTGGTTAAAAAATATGCTCTATTGTTGCTCACAAAATGCGGTGTTACACCTAAGAACTTTTACAATGATCTCGCTAATATGCTAAATATTTCTGCATGCAATGCGTGGAAGAATAAAGTAACTGTAGATTACAGACATTCTGAACATCCGGGCAAGGTGCAGTATGAAACCTTTTTAGAACGGTGTAGAGCCTGCATTTCTATGGTATCCACATCAATTAATCTGAGTGAGAACAATGATGACAAAGATATTCAGAGATATAAAAATCTGATTATTTTTGAGACGGAAATGATGAACGGCGGTGCATATCACTACAGTAATGGTGGCTATAGTATTAACTACTGTCTTACTGCAGAAGGAAAACAGAATTGTGTCAATCGTATTATGGGATATCATCAAAAAATTAAGGAGCTTGACCCCTCTTATACAATTCCTGAGCCTCCGAAACCTCGAAGTAATGGTTGCTATGTCGCTACTTGCGTTTATGGTTCTTATGATTGTCCGCAGGTGTGGACACTTCGCCGTTATCGTGATTATTCGCTTGCCGAAACTTGGTATGGGCGAGCATTTATTCATACATATTATGCAATCAGTCCGACTTTGGTAAAATGGTTTGGTCATACAGAGTGGTTTAAGAAAATGTGGAAAAGCAAACTTGACAGAATGGTTAAGAATTTGCAAGAGCAAGGTTTTGAATCAACACC
>CAYPIJ010000187.1:0-2978 GCA_964410755.1 uncultured Oscillospiraceae bacterium
ATATTAAAATATATCATTAAAATTCAAAAGGAGAATTTAAAAAATGACATTAAGAGAGAAAATTTTAAAAACCTTTGTGGTAACAATCAGAGAAATAAATCTTCACGGAGGACCGGAAGAATTTTTCAAAAAATATCCCGTAGGCGGTCTTTACTACGGTGAAGGTGATGTATTGAGAGACGAAAACGGTCTTGAAGTTGGTACACAGTATAATTTGGAAAAATTAAATGAAGTTAAAAAATATTCACCGAACAAACTTCTCGTTTGTGCAGACGGTTGCGCTATAAGAGGTTCTAAATTTGGTGCCGGAAGTCAGCGTTCATTAGGTGCTACCTTGAGCGAAGAAGATGCGTACAATTGGGGAAAATCTATTGGTATGCAGATGAACGATAAAGGAGTTGACTGGGTATTGGGACCGAGCATCGATATGTGCTTTGACCCTTGTATGTACCTTATGGCAATAAGTGATGACCCGAAAATTATCGGAAGACTTTACAGACAAGCTGTAAGAGGTATTCAGGATCAGGGTGTTTGTGCAACTGTTAAGCATTTTCCGGGTTTGGGAACATATTTTGTAAATATGCACGTTGCTCCCGGTTCAAATAACCTTCCTTTTGATGAATGGATGGAAACTTACGGTTATACATACAAAGAAATGTTCAAAGAAGATGTTATGTCCGTAATGACAACACACGTTTCTTTGAAATCTTACGATAACGAATTTACAGACGGATTTTATCCTATTGCTACATATTCCAAAAAGCTTACAACAGATCTTTTGAAAGGTGAACTCGGATTCCAAGGTGCTGTTGTAACAGACGCTCTTATTATGGGTGGTATGGCTACAGGTGATTTGGTTAAAGAAACAGTTCAGGCATTCAAAGCAGGTGCAGATCTCTTGTTGTGGCCTCCTGTTGAAGCTGTTGATGCAATTGAAGAAGCTATCAACAACGGCGAAATTCCTATGTCAAGACTTGACGATGCTCTTGCAAGAATTGAAAAAATGGATAATTTCAGAAATAAAGCTTTGGCTGAAAAAACTTATGACGAACCGGATCCTGAATTTGTTGATAATTCCGGACGTAATATGGTTAAAAGAGGTATGTGCTTGTTGAGAAATGACTTGAACCTTGTTCCATTCAAAGAAGGGCAGTATAAAAAAGTTTTGGTTGTTGACGTAACCGAAGAAGACAGCACTGTAAACGTTGGTGACCATGTTACTTCTAAAAATTTGAAAGCCGCTCTTGAAAAAAGAGGTATGGTTGTAGATGTTAGACGTGATATTTACGATATTCCTTCTCGTGTTTGCTGGCAGAGTGACGTTGACAAGCTTCAGGCACAGTATGATCTCGTTATTTTCAACGTAAATGCGTTCTTTGTTGCTGAATGGAGTGAACCGCACATGCTTACATGGGCTTCTCACTTGTTCGATAAGAGCAAGAAGGTTATTATTAACCAGGGTTCTCCTTATTATTCAACTGAATATTTCCCGGAAGATCCAACACTTATCGAAACTAACGCAAATCTTTCACCGGAAGTTGCCGATATGGTTGTTTCAGGTTTGTTTGGTGAATTTGAATTCACAGGTAAAAGTGTGCTTACAAAAAAGAGATAATTTCATAAATAATTAGTAAAATAGGCGGTTTGCAAGAAGCAGACCGCCGTTTTTTAACGTTATTTTCAGCTGTTACAACCGCAACCGCAGTTACAATTGTTTGGATTTTTGGAATTGTTGTGATTTTGATTGTTGAAATATCCTGCTGCAGGTGGGAAGAATTCTTCCATTGGGAATTGAATGTTGTCAAACAAATCGCAGGGATTATCTTCCGTAGCACCAACACATTCTTTTTCAGGTACACAGAAATCGTAAGCGGGAATAAGAAGCTGAACGTTTCTTTCAAGTTTAATAATGGAGAATAATCCCAAGGTTACAAAAACGTTGTTTTCTCTTTCTTCTCCAATAAGTGCATCGTCAAAGCAACTTGAAATTTCTGCCGGTATACTTGAACAATCCATCGCACAACAGCAGTTGCATTTTGTTCTTTCAAGCACCTTTGCACTTAAAGCAATAGGTTCAACAACCTCAACTATTGCTTGCGGTAAGTTGTTTTTAACCGAATACATAACATCTTGCGCATTGGGGCGGAATTTGGAAGTGAAAATTTTTGCTTTTCCTTCCGAACCGAATAAAATAACCTTTTTATCAAATGTTGCCAATCCTTCAACAACCGCAGGTCTGCCTACACCTGTGAATACGTCCAAATATACCTTGAAGAAATATTTCAAATCTACGGTATAGTATCCTCTGTTAAATGGAACTTCTTCAACATCGGTGTAAATCCAAATAATGTCGGCTTTTCTTACTTTTACGTTTATAGCTCTGTCAATAAGCTCTTGACCTACGCACGTTAAGTAAACTCTTGCGTCAAGAATGCAATCCTTATCTTTACATGCGTCGTAAACTTTATCCGTATGAATGCAAACACTGTCACATGGTCTCTGGCTTGCATTTGTACATTCTTTTGCCATAATTTTTTTCCTCCTGTAAAAAAATAGATAAAATACGTTTATCTTCACTTACATTTTATGAAACTGTCGCCTTGAGGTGACAAAAAAATTAATTTTATAAAAAAGAATAACAATGAAAATTTTTTCATAGAATTTTTTAGGTAATTTTATGAAAAAAACAATTGCAATTCTTCTTTTTCTTTCGTTTTTACTTTCTTCCTGCTCTTTAAAAGGAAATAATAATGATAATTTTTTGGGGAAATGGATTGCCGTTTGCGGTGAATTGGAAAAAATGCCTTTAAGTGGTGAAGAAATTGAAAATTATTTCTTTACATTAAAAAGAAATGGCAGGGTAACGGTAAATTGCGGTGAAAATAAATATCGTGGAAAATGGAAATGTGAAAACAAAAACTTTACCCTTATTTTCAATAAAAAAATTTACAATGGTACTTATAAAAACAATACTATTA
>CAYPIJ010000188.1:0-2914 GCA_964410755.1 uncultured Oscillospiraceae bacterium
GTATAATACAAATAAATTTATTTTTAGGAGGATTTAAATTATGACATACACATATTATCCAACAGGCGTATGTAGCCGTATGATAAAAATTGAAATCGAAAACAACATTATAAAATCAGTTGCATTTACCGGTGGCTGTAACGGCAACACAAAAGGAATTTCCGCATTAACCGAAGGCATGAATGTTGACGAAGCAATTAAAAAGCTTTCCGGTATTGATTGTGGCGGTCGTGGCACTTCATGTCCCGATCAATTATCCAAAGCACTTTTGGAAGCCAAAGAAAATATGTAATGATGCTTATTTGGTCAAATTTAAGAAATGATTTTAAAATAGCACAGCGATCGGATAAGTTTAAATTTGGTACTGATGCGGTTTTGTTGGCTGATTTTGCCAATATTAAATCAAATGATACGGTTGTTGACTTATGTTCCGGTTCCGGTGCTGTGGGATATTTATCCTATTTAAAATACAATCAAAATAAAACTGTATTTGTGGATTTTGATAAAGAAATGATTGAGCTTTCCAAGCTTACCGCAAAAACAAACAATGTGGAAAAAAAATTTTTTCATATTGAATGTAATATAAACAGTTTGAATAATGATATTATAAAAAATCAAAGCATAAACTATATTACCGTAAATCCGCCATATTTTAAAGAAAATTCCGGAAAAACAAGTCTTAAGTCAGATATTAAAAATGCAAGACACACATACGAATTTTCTCTTGATGTGTTGTTTGAAAAATCATACAACATATTAAAAGACGGTGGAAAAATTGCTGTTGTTCACAGAAGTGAATATTTAAGCGATATTATATATTTTATGAAAAAAAATCACATTGAACCAAAAAGAATGCGTTTTGTACATTCTTACATTGAAGAAAATTCAAAGCTTGTTTTGATTGAAGGAACAAAAAATGCGAAGGTGGGACTTAACGTCCTCTCCCCTCTTATTTTGTATTCGGACAAAAACATACAAAGTGAAGAATTTGACAAAATATCTCAATTTTACGTTAATAAAGGATAAAAATATGAATAAAGGAACTTTATATCTTGTAGCTACACCCATTGGCAATATGAGTGATTTTTCGCCGAGAGCAACGGAAATTTTGGAAAGTGTTTCTCTTATTGCGGCGGAAGATACACGAGTTACGGGAAATTTACTCAAAAAACTTGACATAAAAAAACCGCTTATAAGCTATTATGAGCACAACAGTGCAAAACGTGAAGAAAGGCTTTTGAAAGAGCTTTTTGACGGCAACGATGTTGCCGTTGTTTCCGATGCGGGAACTCCCGCTATTTCGGATCCGGGTGAATATATTGTAAAAGCTTGCATTGAAAATGATGTTGATGTTGTACCGATACCGGGACCATGTGCTTTTGTTTGTGCACTTATTTCTTCCGGTTTTTCAACATCAACCTTTACCTTTATAGGATTTTTGTCATCAAAGGATAATGCACGAGAAAAAGAGCTTGAAAACTACAAAATGAAAAAAGAAACACTTATTTTTTACGAAGCACCTCACAGAATTAAGAAAACACTTAATTCAATGAAGAAGATTTTCGGTGAAGAAAGACGAATAAGTATTTCAAGGGAAATTACGAAAAAATATGAAGAGCATAAGCATTTTACTTTAAAGGAAGCTTGCGAGTATTATGAAGAAAGCAACATTAAAGGTGAATTTGTTATTGTTGTTGAGGGTAATTCCGAAGAAATTGTTGAAAATAAGGTTGAATTTGGAACATTGGAAGAGCATCTTTCATTCTATATGGAACAAGGTCATTCAAAAAACGAAAGCATTAAGCTTATTGCAAAAGACAGAAACGTAAACAAGAGGGATATATATGATTACTTCAAAAAAGACTGATTTTAAGCCTGTTGTGTTTTTTATTTTAACTGTAATTTGGATTGGAGTTATTTTTAATTTTTCAATGCAAACCGCAGAAGTATCTTCAAATGTTTCAAAAGGTTTGCTTTCTAAAATTTTGAATGTAATTTTCAATATTACAAACATTACAATAGACATATCCTTGGTACATAATATTTTCAGAAAATTAGCGCATTTTACGGAATTTTTTATTCTTGGAATATTAAGCGTTTCGTTTTTTGTTTCATCAAAAAGTAAACCTGTTTTTGCTGTTGTTTTGGGAGCTATGGTTGCAATAACCGACGAAATAATTCAATTTTTTACGTCAAGCGGTCGTGCAATGCGTGTTACCGATATGCTTATAGATACGTCGGGAGTGATTTTCGCTACTTTAATATTTTATATTGTTTGGAAAATATTTTTGAAAATTAAAAAGAAAAAATTAAATAAAATTTGAATTTTGGGTCACCTTATATATTAGAGGTGACTTTTTTATGTTTGGAATTATAATGAGTATTTTGGCAGGGGCACTTATGAGCATTCAAGGTGTATTCAATACAAGATTAAGCGACAAAATCGGTCTATACGAATCAAATGCATTTGTTCAAGCAACTGCATTTATATTAAGCTTTATAGTTATGGCAATATTCGGAAAGTTCAGTTCTTACAAAGAACTTTTTTCCGTAAATAAATTGTATCTTTTGGGCGGTGTTTTGGGAATAGGAATTACGCTTACCGTAATGTTGTCAATTAAAAATTTAAGTCCTGTGTATGCAATAAGCATAATTTTAATTTCGCAGCTTATAGTTGCGGCTTTAATTGATGCGTTAGGTTTGTTCGAAAGCGAAAAAATACCTTTTTTATGGAATAAATATGTGGGGATTTTAATGATGATTGCTGGCGTGATAATATTTAAGCTTAATTTTCAAAAATAACGAAACATACAAATTTTAAAACATAACTTTTTGCAAATTTCACATAGCAAAATTTTTTTGTGAAAACAATATAGCATTATTCTATATAATGATAGCAAAATTCTATTTACCT
>CAYPIJ010000189.1:0-2889 GCA_964410755.1 uncultured Oscillospiraceae bacterium
AATAAAGAATATTATTAATGTAAATTACGTAAAAACTTGAAGTTAGAGACGATATGTGTTAGAATATATATAATATATGGTAAATTTATCGCAAGATGATATTTGGAATTGAGAAATAGAATGGTTAGAAAAACAGAAGTGTCGGGTAAAGAAATTAAATATGACTTGCAGTACAAAAAAGTCAAAAACATAAACCTACGGATCAAGTCGGACGGAAGTATATGCGTTTCGGCAAACAAACGAGTACAGCAAAGTGTAATAGATGATTTTATAATTTCAAAAGCGGATTTAATTTTTCGGGCAATTTCAAGAGCGAAAGAAAAATCGAATTTGCCGAAAACACAATATTACACGGAATTCGAATTGAAAGAATTGATAACCCGGCTTTGCGAAAAGGTATATCCGTATTATGCGGCAAAAGGCGTGAAATACCCTCAAGTAAAGTTTCGTAAAATGGTGTCGCAGTGGGGAAATTGCAGACCGCAAAAGGGTGTACTTACATTTAATACGAACTTGATGTATGTAGAAAGAGAATGTATAGAATATGTGGTGTATCACGAATTTACGCATTTTTTGCAAGCCAATCATTCAAGCAAATTTTATGATGAGCTTGAAAAGGTCTGCCCGAATTGGAAAAAGTGCAGAGCGAAGTTAAAAGAGGTAAATATACGATGAAAACACGCAAGGAAGCGATTGATTTTTGTTTATCGCTTGAGAATACATATGAGGATTATCCGTTCGATGTGAATTGGGCAGTTATGCGGCATAAGGATAACAAAAAGATGTTTGCGGCGATATATGAGCATTTGGGAAATGTTTGGATAAATGTAAAGTGTGATCCCAATTTGTCATATATGTGGCGGAATACATTTGAATCTGTTGTTCCGGCATATCATATGAATAAATATCACTGGAATTCGATAATACTTGACGGAACTGTGCCTGTTGACGATATCAAGAATATGATATTTGATAGCTTTGAATTAACGAAAAGCAAAAGGAGAAAATGATTATGGCTTTTGATTTTAAGAAAGAATACAAGGAATTTTATATGCCGAAAAATAAACCGGAAATTGTGGATGTTCCGAAGGCTAATTATATTGCTATTAGGGGAACAGGAGATCCAAATGAGGAAGACGGTGCATACAAGAGGGCGATCGGTGTGCTGTATGCTGTTGCATATACACTGAAAATGAGCTACAAAACCGACTATAAAATTGAGGGATTCTATGAATATGTTGTTCCGCCTCTTGAGGGTTTTTGGTGGCAAGAAAATATTGCCGGTATAGACTATACGGACAAATCGGCATTTAACTGGATTTCGGTAATTCGCTTGCCGGATTTTGTAACCGAGGAGAACTTTGAATGGGCGGTTGAAACGGCAACGAAAAAGAAAAAACTTGATTGTTCATCGGCAGAATATCTTACAATCGACGAGGGTTTGTGCGTTCAAATTATGCATTTGGGTTCATTTGATGATGAACCTAAAACCGTGGCGATTATGGATGAATATTTGGAACGAAACGGGTATGTCAGCGACTTAAACGAGAATAGATTGCACCACGAAATTTATATGTCGGATGCAAGAAAAGTCGCTCCCGAAAAGTGGAAAACAGTTATAAGACATCCTATTAAAAAATTGTAATGCTTTGCGATGTATTAAAGAGGTGAACCGGATGAAAGCTTACACATATACGGAAAAAGGAAAATTTGAATTAAAGGAAAAGGATAAACCTAAAATCTTGAACAGCCGTGACGCAATAGTTAAAATCACGCTGGCAAGCATTTGTTCAAGTGATTTACATATAAAGCACGGAAGCGTTCCGAGAGCAGTGCCGGGAATTACGGTTGGTCACGAAACAGTCGGAATTGTCGAAGAAATAGGCAGTGATGTTAAAAGCATTAAGGTTGGTGACAGGGTGACCGTAAATGTGGAAACCTTTTGCGGTGAGTGCTTTTTCTGTAAAAACGGCTATGTGAACAACTGTACAGATAAAAACGGCGGCTGGGCATTGGGGTGTCGAATTGACGGAGGACAAGCTGAATATGTACGCGTGCCTTTTGCCGATACGGGACTCAACAAAATTCCGGACAGTGTTACAGATGAACAGGCTCTCTTTGTGGGCGATGTTCTTGCAACAGGCTATTGGGCGGCGAGAATTTCAGAGATAGGCGAAGATGATACCGTTTTAATTATCGGTGCGGGACCTACCGGAATTTGCACGCTTTTATGCGTAATGCTTAAAAATCCGAAAAAGATAATTGTATGTGAAAAGGACGAGAGCAGAATAAAATTTGTGAACAAGCATTATCCCGAAGTGTTGACAGTTACACCCGATGAGGCGAAAAATTTTGTGAAAAATGAGAGCGAACACGGCGGCGCAGATGTGGTTTTGGAGGTTGCCGGAAGTGATACTACATTTGAACTTGCGTGGAGATGTGCAAGACCAAATGCGGTGGTGACCGTTGTTGCTCTTTACGATAAGCCGCAGATTTTGCCTCTGCCTGATATGTACGGCAAAAATCTAACCTTCAAAACGGGCGGAGTGGACGGCTGTGACTGCGATGAGGTGCTGAAGCTCATTGAACAGGGAAAAATTGACACGACACCGCTGATAACGCATACATATAGCCTGAAAGATATTGATAAGGCTTATGATTTGTTTGAAAGCAAAAGGGATAATGTTATAAAGGTTGCGATAAAGCCGTGATTGTGAGGAATTATGATGGATATAGATGTTAATGCGATTTGTGACGCACTTGAAATGGTCAATGAAGCTTCGGGAGCCTTTTTTAATCTCGATACGGGCGAGATTTTATGGCTTGATGAATATTTCGAAAGAGATGAATACGAGAAAAATCTTGAGGAAATAGAGTGCGGTAATTTTG
>CAYPIJ010000190.1:0-2832 GCA_964410755.1 uncultured Oscillospiraceae bacterium
GAGAAATAAATATGAATATTTGGCACGATATGTCCCCCGAAAGAGTATCGGAAAACAATTTTTCAGCTGTAATCGAAATCGAAAAAGGCGGAAAAAACAAATATGAATTGGATAAAGAAACAGGTCTTTTAAGACTTGACAGAGTTTTACACACATCAACACACTATCCGGCAAACTACGGTTTTATTCCTCGTACTCTTGCGGACGACGGTGACCCCTTGGACGTTCTTGTCCTTTGTACCGAGGGCATTATTCCCATGACAATTGTTGATTGCTATCCGATAGGTGTAATAAAAATGATTGATGACGGAGATATTGACGAAAAAATTATTGCAGTTTGCAATAAAGATCCCTACCACAACTCTTTTTCCGATGTTTCCGAGCTTCCAAGTCACCTTTTTATGGAAATCAAGCACTTTTATGAGGTTTACAAAATGCTTGAATACAAGGAAACTATTGTAAATAAGGTTGAAGATGCCACCGAAGCAAAAAAAGTAATAAAAGAGTGCATCGAACGCTACAATAAAACATATTTGAACAAACAGGAGAAAAATAATGAATAAATACAACTTACTTGTTGCCCAATCGGGCGGTCCAACAGCTGCAATAAACGCAACATTGGCAGGTGTTATTGGTGAAGCTTTAAAACACGATGAAATCGATAAGATTTTCGGTACAGTAAACGGAATTGAAGGTATCTTCGAGGATAAAAACGTTGTTTTAAACGACATAGACCTCAATCTTCTTTCCCAGACGCCGTCAGCATATTTAGGTTCTTGCAGAAATAAGCTTCCCGATTTTGAAAAGGAAGAAGAAAAATATATTTTTATAACAGACTATCTTATTAAAAACAATATCAAATATTTTCTTTACATCGGTGGTAACGACTCTATGGATACCGTAAACAAGCTTTCGGCTTATTTTAAATTGAAAGACATTGATATAATAGCAGTTGGTGTTCCCAAAACAATTGATAACGACTTGGATATCACCGACCATACCCCCGGTTTTGGTTCTGCCGCAAAATACATTGCAACAACGGTTGCAGAAATTGCACACGACAGCAGTGTATACTTTTTAAATTCAGTAACAATCGTTGAAATTATGGGAAGAAACGCAGGCTGGCTTACAGCTGCGGCAGCTTTGGCAAGAAATGAGCACGAAAAAGCTCCACACCTTATTTATCTTCCAGAATGTGAGTTTTCTCTCGATAAATTTGAAAACGATATAAACGACCTTTTCAAAAAAGGTGTTAAAAATATTGTTGTTGCCGTTTCCGAAGGAATAAGAGACGAAAACGGAAAATTTATTTGCGAAATTAACGGAAGTGGCGGAACTGATGTTTTCGGACACAATATGCTTAGCGGTGCAGGTAAATTTTTGGAAAATTACATAAAAAGAAAAATCGGTTGTAAAGTCAGAAGCATAGAATTAAACGTTCCCCAGAGATGTGCAGGTCATCTTATGTCAAAAACAGACATTGAAGAATCGCAAAAAATCGGTGCGGAAGGTGTAAAATCCGCAATAAACGAAAAAAACGGTGTTATGATGGTTTTCAAACGTGTAAGCACAACACCTTACGTTGTTGAAATCGAAAGTGCAGATCTTTCTGGTATTGCAAATGTTGAGAAAAAAATCAACGTAAAGCATATTGTAAACGGAAACGACATTACAAAAGAGCTTACGGAATATTTGCGCCCTCTTATTATGGGAGAGGTTGAAATTTCCTACAAAAACGGTATTCCCGTTACACTTTACAGAAATTAAAAAAGAGGTATTTTCGTGTATAATTCTTTCAGCAAGGTATACGATAAATTTGCTTATGATATAGATTACGGTAAATTTGTCGATTACTATGAAAAAATATTTAAAAAATTTAATGTTAAGCCTGAACTTGTTTTGGATATTTGTTGCGGAACAGGCTCACTTACCACGCTTATGAGCCAAAAATACGATATGATTGGTGTTGATTTTTCCGTGGATATGCTTAATGTCGCCCAAACAAAAAATCAAGACGGTAAAATTTTATATCTTTGCCAATCTATGTGTGATTTTGAGCTTTACGGCACGGTAGATGCCTGTTATTCATCTTTGGATAGCATAAACTACATACTTGAAGAAGATGACCTTTACAGACATTTTAAGCTTGTACATAACTATCTTAATCCCGACGGAATTTATATTTTTGATATTTCCACTCTTTATAAATTCAAAAATGTTCTTTCCGATAATGTTTTCACCGACGAATGCGACGAAGCTTTTTTTGTTTGGCAAAATGATTACGACGAGGAAGAAAAACTTAATACCATGTACTTGGACGTTTTCTTGAAAAATGAAAACGGCACTTATGACCGCATTACCGAGGAACATACCGAAAAAGGCTATCTTCCTTCCTACGTTTCAAAGGTTGCAAAAAAATGCGGATTTGAAATTTTAGGAATTTTTGACGAATATTCTTTTGAAAAATACAAAAACAACAGTAACCGAATATTTTTCGTGATACAAGCAAAAAAGTAATTTTGCTTGTATTTTTTATAAAGAATACACTAAAAAAGACGATTGCAAATGCAACCGTCTTTTTATTGGAGCGGAAGACGAGATTCGAACTCGCGACGTTCACCTTGGCAAGGTGACGCTCTACCACTGAGCCACTCCCGCATATTAGAATTGGAACAAACTTTTGCTTGTTCCAATTTTTGGCGCCCCAAGATGGACTCGAACCAACGACACTGCGGTTAACAGCCGCATGCTCTACCGACTGAGCTATTGAGGCATATAAACCGGCAACAAACTATCTTCCCGGGCGGTCTCCCACCAAGTATTGTCATCGCA
>CAYPIJ010000191.1:0-2827 GCA_964410755.1 uncultured Oscillospiraceae bacterium
ATAATGTAATAAGCATTTTTTATACATAGAATTTATATGAAAAAATTTCATGGTATAGAATATAATGTTTTTATTTCGAAAGGAATGATATAATGACTGAAAATAAAAAAGATACAACGGAAGTTGTACAGACGGAAAAAATAACGTTTACAATGCCTGTACTTCCATTAAGAGGACTTGTGCTTTTTCCACATACCTCAATGCACTTGGAAGCACAAAGAAAATTTTCCGTAAAAGCGATTGAATATGCAATTTCAAAAAACGTGCCTGTTCTTTTGCTTACTCAAACTGACCCATCTTTGGATAAAATCACAGAAAGAGACTTTTACGAAGTGGGAACAATTGCAAATTTGCGAAAATTAACCAGATTGCCGAAAGAATGTGTAAGAGTTTTTGTTGAGGTAATAAGCCGTGCAAAATGTTTGGAGCTATATGAAGAAGACGGACTTTGGTTTGCGAAGGTTGAAGTTTTAAACGAGGGTGAACCTCCGAGAATGACAAAGCAATTTGAAGCACAAATTCGCTCAATGAAAGACTTGTTTGCCGAATATTTTCATATTGTGGGAAGAATTTCTCCCGATGTTATGTATAAGGCAAATTCCGTGACAGATGTTTCTCAGCTTACGGATATGCTTGCGGGCAATATGATTTTGGATTTTGACGATAAGGAATTTTTACTTGAAATTCTTGATGTTAAAAAGCGTGTTAAGGAAGTTATAAGAATACTTACAAGCGAAATTGAACTTTTGAAAATCGAAATAGATATTCAAAATAAAGTGCAAGAAAAAATGGATCAAAACCAAAAAGAGCATTACTTGAGAGAAAAAATGAGAGTTATTGCCGAAGAATTGGGAGAAGATGACGACCCCAATTCGGTATCAAACGAATATTACGAAAAATTGGAATATATGAGCATTTTCGGAGAAGCTAAAGAAAAGCTTGAAAAAGAAATAGCAAGATTTTCACATTTTCCGCCCTTTTCTCAGGAAGCGTCCGTTGTGAGGGAATATTTGGACGTTGTTTTTGACTTGCCCTGGAGTAAAAGAACGAGAGAACACGTTGATATAAAAAGATGCAGAAACGTTTTGGATAAAGACCATTACGGTATGGAAAACGTAAAGGAAAAGCTTATTGAATATTTAAGCGCAAAACAAATGAATCCCTTTATAAAATCGCAAATTCTTTGCCTTGTGGGGCCGCCGGGCGTTGGTAAGACTTCAATTGCAAGCTCTGTTGCAAAAGCCTTGGGCAGAAAATATCAAAGAATTTCTTTGGGCGGTGTTCGTGACGAGGCTCAAATAAGAGGACACAGAAAAACCTATGTTGGTGCTATGCCCGGTAATATTATTTCCGCAATTCGTACCGCAGGAGTGAAAAATCCACTTATTCTTCTTGACGAAATCGATAAATTGGGCTCGGATTTCAAAGGAGATCCCGCAAGTGCACTTTTGGAGGTTTTGGATAGTGCTCAAAACAAGACCTTTAAAGATAATTACTTGGATATTCCTTTTGATTTGTCAGACGTTCTTTTTATAGCTACCGCAAACAGTGTCGATACAATTCCGGCACCGCTTTTGGACAGAATGGAAATTGTAAATTTGTCAAGTTATACAAGATATGAAAAATACAGAATTGCAAAGGACCATCTTTTGAAAAAGCAGTATTCCGAGCATAAAATAACGAAAAGACAAATTTCCATTGACGATAGTGCCGTTTATGCCCTTATTGATTTTTATGTGCGTGAAGCAGGCGTAAGAAATTTGGAAAGAAATATTGTCAGTCTTATAAGAAAAGGCGAGAAAAAGTATATAACCGAGGGAAAAAGCGTCAAAATTACCGCTGAAAACCTCGAAGAATTTTTAGGCAAGAAAAGATACCTTACTGAAAATAAATTCGATACGCCTCAAGTTGGAGCCGTTATGGGCCTTGCTTGGACACAAGCAGGCGGTGACACACTTTTTTGTGAAGCTGTATGTGTTGACGGTAGCGGGAAAATTGAAGCAACCGGGAGCTTGGGCGATGTAATGAAAGAATCCACGAGAATTGCAGTAACTCATATACGCTCAATATCGGACTTTTTGCAAATCGATAAGGATTTTTACAAGAAAAACGATATATTTATTCATTTTCCCGACGGTGCAACTCCGAAAGACGGGCCTTCCGCCGGTATTACAATTGCACTTGCGGTTGCATCGGCACTTACGAAACGTGAAGTCAGAAGCGATGTTGCCATGACAGGTGAAATTTCCATAAGAGGAAAGGTTCTTCCTATTGGCGGACTTAAAGAAAAATCAATTTCAGCTCACAGAGCCGGCATATATAATATTATTATTCCGAAAGAAAACGAAAAGGATATTGAAGATATACCCGAAGAAATAAGAAAAGAGCTTAACTTTATGTGTGTAAGCGAGTTCTCACAAGTCCTTGAAATTGCACTTCTGCCAAAGGATTTCAAGGATACGGATACAAATAAATATTATGACGTTTCAAAGAGTAATTATAAGGTGAATATGGATTATTCACAAAAAAATTGAAAAAATTTCAAAAAACTGTTGACAATGTGAACAAAGTGTGATATAATAACCACATAAAATAAATTTGTTGTTTTCTTCCTGCTGATTTCGTCAGCCGAGTATTTATCAGAACCAACAGATCTTATAAGGGAGCCGACCTCCTTTCGTCAATTGTAGGCCCACCGCCCGATTTATCGAGCCGAATGGGGAACGTGCGACTAAGGGTAAGCACCCACCTGCACACGCAGGTTTCTAATATTATCTTTATGCGACGGCGTCGGCGGGTTCCCGAGCAAAATCCCTCTAAAAAGGGT
>CAYPIJ010000192.1:0-2824 GCA_964410755.1 uncultured Oscillospiraceae bacterium
GTATATTCACCGAGAAATCCAAGCTTTACCGTTCCGGTACTGCCTGCTCTCTGTTTAGCGATAATTACTTCGCTTATATTTTTGTTATCTTCTTTATTCGGTTTGTAGTATTCGTCCCTATAAAGAAACATTACCACATCCGCATCTTGTTCAATAGCTCCCGATTCTCTCAAATCCGAAAGTATCGGTCTGTTGTCTTGGCGTTGTTCACAAGCTCTTGATAACTGCGATATTACTATTATCGGAATATTAAGCTCTTTAGCCGTTATCTTTAAATTTCGGCTTATATTGGCAATCTCTGTTTGCCTGTTTTCGCTCTTACTTCCGCTCATCAGCTGAATGTAATCAATCACAATTAAATCAATCCCTTTTTCAACTTTCATTCTTTTTGCTTTTGCCTTTAACCTGCCTACAGTCATATCTGCCGTATCATCAATATATATTGATGCGTCCGACATTGGTGTTATAATTTCCAAATACCTATTAAATTCGCTTTCATTAATATTGCAATTACTTATATGTTTGGAAGAAATCAAAGCTTCCGACGATATTATCCTGTTTGCAAGCTCCGTCTTCGACATTTCAAGCGAAAATATAAGCACATTCTTATTCTCTTTTATAGCCACATTCTGTGCAATATTAATTGCAAAGCCTGTCTTTCCCATTGCAGGTCTTCCTGCTATAAAGTATAAATTGGAATCTATAAGTCCGCTCAATTTCTTATCAAGCTCGCAAAAGCCTGTAGATAAGCCTTTATATTTTTTATTGCTACCCACCATTTCAGCCAATGCATTATAGTTTTTTGTAATTATCTTTGAAAGCTCTTCAACGTTATCTTTTGAAAGTTTTGAAACGCAATCAAATATTTTTGTGGTTGCAAACTCGCTCACTTCCTCATTTTCATTTCGGCACATTTCGCTTATTTCTTCGCAACACGTAAGCATATTTCTGTAAAATGCTTTTTTATGAACGATATAAGCATACTGCTCCGCATTCAAATGTGTTGGCGTGCTTTGGACAATCATAAATAAATATTCGTTTCCGCCTATCTCTTCCAAATGACCGTGCTTTTTTAAGTAGTCTGCCAAAATAACAGCATCTATGTTTTTCGAATCATTAAAAATATTAATCATTTCTTCATAGATTATTCTGTTTTTTTCAACATAAAAATCTTCTGCGTTTACAATTTCAATAACCTTATTAATTGTTCCACCGTCTATAAGCACACTTCCCAAAAGTGCACACTCCGTTTCCGGCGAAGACGGAGGGCTTAATATCATTTCTGCCATTTTTATACCATTCCTTTTATATATTATTTAATTTTTTTCAATTTGTCGCAAAACTGTCTGTATTCACCGTATGTCATTTTAAATGACATTGCTCTTTCCAAATCTCTCGACAGTCCTTCATTTGGTTTCCCTTTATTCTTATTGTCAATCTTTTCTCGGCATTCTTTACAATATTTCTGATTACTCGTTGCGTGCGGAATTTCCACTCCGCATATTGTGCACAATGTCATTTTACACACCTTCTTCCTTAAGCTTTTCTTTTATAAGCTCACTCACGGATTCAAACACTTTAACACTATCCATTCCAAACTCTTTTGAAATTCCTTTTGTTAAATTTATTGTCAATACAATAAATTCCAAAAGTAAGTCAAAGCTTCTTCCGTCAAGTGTTATTTTGCTTGAATATTCTTTATCGATTTTAGCTTTTATCAATGCCCTCACTTCCTTTCTTTTTATAAAACACGCACGCTTTTTCCTCTTTGTCACAATACAATTCTTTCAGTGCTATACATTTTTTTCTTCCTTTATCGTAAAATCTGCAATCTTCTTTATATATACTTTCGTTTCTTTTCATTTTTAGTTCTTCCTTTCGTTTTATTCACTATTGTTCCGGCACGTATATTGAGGGTTGCTTTTGGCAATCAACGATTTTTTGAGGTAATAACATTATATATAATCAGCAAGTTTTTTTCGCAACCCTCAATATCCGCACCGGCTTGTTTTTTTAAAGCATTATTGTTGCAATGTTTATTAATGCGCTAAATAAATAAAATAAGCTTTTCCAAAGATTACTTCTTATCGCTTCCGTTCCCGAAGCCAAAAAGAATAATATCACTATAACTATAGGAAATATATTTTTCATTTTTTCTCACCACCTTTCTTTTTGTTTAACCAAGATTTCTCATTATTATTTCAAACAAATTATACCTTGAATAAATCTGTGTCGTTAAGTTGTGCATTACAATGTCTATGTAACTTATGAATCCCCACAACATTACCAAAATACTTATTAACGTTATTATATTAAGTATTATTTCACTTTTTTTCATTTCACTTGCTCCTTTCTGTTTGTAAGTGGATAAACGACTTCAATAGGTTTACCGTTATATTTAAATTCAATTTTTATCTTTCCATTTTCGCATTCGCACAAAACAAATTCCATTTCTTTCGGCAAATACTGAACAAGATCGTCCTTGCTCGTCCATCTTCCGAATAATTTTATTTCTATAAGCTTATCGTTCTTCACTATTTGCATATTATAATATACATTTGAAAAATCATTGTCCTTTTTTCTCATATTAAAAAATTTTTCATATAAATATTCCATTTCGTTCTTCCTTTCTTTTCTCAATACTGAATCAGTGGCTATGCTCATTTTTTTAACTATAACATTTTAAAAGGAGGTTTAAATTCCGGTAGAATTTTTTCAAAATTATGTGCAGACAATTCAATTCCGTTTGCATAACCACTGATTCAATACTGAGGGCGGATTTTCCGCCCCGGTATTAAAGCATTCCAAGTTTTTTAAGCTTGTT
>CAYPIJ010000193.1:0-2802 GCA_964410755.1 uncultured Oscillospiraceae bacterium
ATAAAATTTGTTTAATGCAATAATATTTTTAAAAATGTAATAAACGGGAACAAAGGGGATTGCCGAAATTACAATTTTCAGTATATTTATAAAAAAATCTTTGTTGTATAAATTTTTTGAAATTTTTCCCAAAACGGCAAACATAAAAAGTGCAAATCCAATGCATAAAATTGCTGTTGATGTTACTATCATATTTATGTTTTCCTTAAAAACAAAATCACATACAAGATTAATTAAAATAACACTTGCCGATGATATAACCGTTAAAAGATATTTTCCTTTTGCAAAAAATATTTTAAATAAAAGCTCTTGTGTTATGTATCCCAAAATGCAAAATGCGTAAATGTAAAATGCTCTCGCCACAATTTTTGTTGAAGAAGAATCAAAGCTTCCTCTTTCATATAAAAACGCAATCAATTCATTGTGGTAAAGGGTTGTAATAATCAAAAACGGTATGAAAATACAAAACATAAAGATAAGTGTATATCTTATGAGTGAATTTGTTTTTTTGTCGTTTTTTTCGCCTATACTTTTTGTAAGGGCAGGGAAGAACACAGCCGACATTCCAACAAGGAACACACTTGAAACAGTTGTGAAAAGATTGCTGGAATAATGAATTGCCGAGCTTGCACCTTCGCTGTAGCTTGCAAATGATTTATCGATAATAAAAAGAAATTGAAATATTACATTGGAAACGAATATGAAAACAATTTCTGTTATTTTTATGTTTTTAAATTCAACTTCGTTTTCTTTTTTTATCCATAATCTATAATCGCTTTTTATTACGTTTGGCAATAAAAACAAAAATTGGAATGCCCAGCCGATTGTTGTTACGGCACCGAATGCGTAAATCGAATTCACAAAAGTAAGCAAACTTCCGATAATTATTATATTAAACGGAACACTTACAATTGCTGTTTTGAAAAATTTGCCTTTATTTTGCAAAATACCGCTTGATGTATACGTTAAAACTATAAACAAAAACGACGGTATCATAATGTAGTAAAGTTTAAGTGCAATATAGAAGTTTTCTTTCGAAAGTCCTTGTAACAACATTTTTGTAATGGGGTAGCCCAACAAACAAAAAATTCCAATTCCAGCAAATGACCATTCTATGGCTTTTTTGTAAAATGAAGCTATAAATTCCTTTTCGTTTTTTGAGTCGGCTCGATAAATGTTGATTGACTTCACCAAAAAAGTGGAAAGCGCAACTCCCAAAGAAGTGAAAACAACATTTGCAACCGAAAAAACTTGGAAATATATGTCGGTTAATTGGCTTGTGCCAAATTTGTTGGCTACAACAAGCTCACGCACAAATCCTAAAAGTTTGGCACTTAATATTCCGATTACCATAACCAAATAAGATAAACTAAAATTCATTTCTTATCCTCTCGCCTCTAAAATCAGTCTGTAATGTCTTCGTCGTTTTTGATGTATGTTGTTTTTTGCGAAACGCTTTTATATGCAGGGCGCATAATACGTTTGTTTGTAACGATTTCTTCCAAAATATGTGCACTCCAACCTGCAATTCTGGAAATTGCGAAAAGGGGAGTAAAGAGTTCTTTCGGAATGTCGAGCATATTGTAAACAAATCCCGAATATAAATCAACATTAGCACAGATTTGCTTGTTTGTTTTTTTGTTAATAATTTCAGGTGCGATTTTTTCAATCATACGGTATAAGTTGTAATCTTGCATTTTTCCTTTTTCCATGGCAAGCTCTTTTGCTTTTTCTCTTAAAAGCTCTGTTCTTGGGTCGCAAAGAGTATAAACAGCATGTCCCATTCCGTAGATAAGACCTGTTTTGTCGTTATATTTTTTATCCAATACGCCTTCAAGATATTCCGTAATTTGTTTTTCGTCTGTAATGTCGTCAACTGTTTTATACAAATCTTCAATCATTTCCGCAACTTTTATGTTTGCGCCTCCGTGACGTGAGCCTTTTAAAGAACCGATTGCTGCAGCAACCGCCGAATATACATCTGTTCCCGATGACATAATAACGTGAGTTGTGAAAGTGGAGTTATTACCGCCACCATGCTCTGCATGAAGTATAAGCATAAGGTCTAATGTTTCCGCTTCAAGCTTTGTATAGCTCTTGTCATCTCTTATAAGCTGTAAAAAGTTTTCCGCAATGGAAAGATTGGGGTTATTTGGGTGCAAAATTAAGCTTTTTCCGTCAAAATAATGTTGTTTTGAACGGTATGCATAAGCTGCAATTGTGCTAAAACGTGCAATAAGTGCAATTACCTGCTTTATAACGTTTTCAACGCTTCTGTTGTCTGGATCTTTATCATAGGAGTAAAGTGTAAGAACACTTCTTGCCATTTTGTTCATAACGTTGTTGCTGGGGCATTTTAAAATTGTGTCTTCAACAAAACCGAAAGGCAATTCTCTGTATTTTGCCAAAAGTTCGCAAAATTCTTCAAAATCTTTCTTTTCCGGTACTTCCGAAAACAAAAGTAAGTATATAACTTCTTCAAAAGAATATCTGTGTCCCTTTTGTGCGGATATAATATCTCTGATTTCTCTTCCTCTGTAGCTTAATCTGCCGGGGATTGCTTCTTTTTCGTTGTCTATAAACATATAGCCCGTAACTTCACCAACAGTTGTAAGTCCAACAAGAACTCCGCTTCCGTCGGCATTTCTCAAACCTCTTTTTACGTTATATTTTTCGTAAAGTGAAGGATCAATTTTTGCATACTTATTAACCAATTCAACAAATTTTGCATTTTTTTCTTCTGTAATGTAATTATTGTTCACTGTCATTTATCTCTCTTTCTATAGTATCACAGTATATATT
>CAYPIJ010000194.1:0-2799 GCA_964410755.1 uncultured Oscillospiraceae bacterium
ATATTTAACAACTAAATATAATTTGGAGGAATTAATAATGTTAGTATCAGCAAAAGAAATGTTGGACAAGGCTAAGGCAGGCAAATATGCGGTAGGTCAGTTTAACATAAACAATCTCGAATGGACAAAAAATATCCTTTTAACAGCTCAGGAATGTAATTCTCCCGTAATTTTGGGTGTTTCCGAAGGTGCAGGAAAGTATATGGCAGGTTACAAAACCATCGTTGGTATGGTTGAAGGTATGCTTGAAAGCCTCAATATCACTGTTCCTGTTGCTCTTCACTTAGATCACGGTAGCTACCAGGGTGCAATTGATTGCATCGAAGCGGGATTTTCTTCTGTAATGTTTGATGGTTCACATTATCCAATTGAAGAAAACATTGAAAAAACAAAAGAAATTATCAGACTTGCAAACGAAAAAGGTATTTCAGTTGAAGCTGAAGTAGGTGCTATCGGCGGTGAAGAAGACGGTGTTGTGGGAAGCGGTGAATTCGCAGATCCTCAGGAATGTAAAATGATTGCAGACTTGGGCGTTGATATGCTTGCGGCAGGTATCGGTAACATTCACGGTAAATATCCCGAAAATTGGTCCGGTCTTAACTTTGACGTTCTTGACGATGTTCAAAAACTTACAGGTAAAATGCCTCTCGTTCTTCACGGTGGTACAGGTATTCCTGATGAAATGATTAAAAAAGCCATTTCTTTGGGTGTTTCCAAAATCAATGTTAATACAGAATGTCAGCTCGTTTTTGCTGAAGCTACAAGAAAATATATTGAAGAAGGAAAAGACCTTCAGGGTAAAGGCTTTGACCCCAGAAAATTGCTTGCTCCCGGTTGCGATGCAATAAGAGCTAAAGTTAAAGAGAAAATGGAAATTTTTGGTTCTGTAAACAAAGCGTAAGCTTAAAATTTAAAGCCTCTTACAATTTTGTTTGAGGCTTTTTTCTTATTATAATATTTATTTTGGAGGACTTTTTTATGACAAAAGCAGTTGTAACGGTAATTGGTAAGGATCGTACTGGTATTATTTATAATGTAACAAAAATTCTTTATGAAAACAACATTAATATTCTCGATATTTCTCAGACAATTATGCAAGATATGTTCACTATGGTTATGCTTGTGGATATTGAAGCTTCAAGCGTGGGATTTAAAGAACTTGAAAATCTTTTGAGGGAAAAAGGAAGTGAAATCGGTACGGATATTAAAGTATGTCATGAAGAAATATTTAATTTCATGCATAGAATATAACGAGAAACGGATAGGTGATAAATATGCTTGGAAATAATGAGATACTTGAAACTTTAGATATGATAAATAAGGACAATCTTGATGTCCGCACTGTTACTATGGGAATTTCTTTAAGAGATTGTTGTGACAGTGACCCGAAAAAAGCTTGTGAAAAAATTTACGATAAAATAACAAAAAAAGCTGAAAATCTTGTTAAAACAGCGTCTGAAATTGAAAATGAATTCGGTATTCCCATTGTAAATAAAAGGGTTTCCGTAACTCCCATATCAATAGTTGCGGAAAGTTCCAACACAGATAACTATACTTGCTTTGCACATGCTCTTCAAAAAGCGGCAGATGAAATCGGCGTTGATTTTTTGGGTGGATATTCCGCATTGGTACATAAAGGTTGTACAAAAGGTGACGAAATTCTTATAAAATCCATTCCCGAAGCTTTAAGCACAACAAGAAATATTTGTTCCAGTGTAAATGTGGCTTCCACAAAAACGGGTATTAATATGAATGCAGTTAAAACAATGGGAGAAACAATTAAAACTCTTGCGGATTTAACAAAAGAACAAGATGGTATCGGTTGTGCAAAATTGGTTGTGTTTTCAAATGCTGTTGAAGATAATCCTTTTATGGCAGGTGCTTTTCACGGAATAGGCGAGCCCGAATGTGTTATTAATGTTGGTGTTTCGGGACCGGGGGTTGTTCATGCCGCATTGAAAAAGGTAAAAGGTGCCGATTTTGAGACAGTTGCCGAAACTGTTAAAAAAACAGCTTTTAAAATTACTAGAACAGGCTTTTTGGTTGCAAATGAGGCTGCAAAAAGACTTAATGTACCTTTCGGAATTGTGGATTTGAGCTTAGCACCCACACCTGCAATAGGTGACAGCGTTGCAAGGATATTGGAAGAAATGGGACTTGAACATTGCGGTACTCATGGAACAACCGCCGCTCTTGCACTCCTTAATGATGCCGTAAAGAAAGGCGGACTTTTTGCAAGCTCTTATGTAGGAGGTCTTTCCGGTGCTTTTATTCCTGTTTCCGAAGACGAAGGAATGATTGAAGCTGCTTCAATCGGTGCTTTATCGTTGGATAAATTGGAAGCTATGACTTGTGTTTGCTCGGTAGGTCTTGATATGATAGCTGTTCCGGGGGATACTCCGGCATCAACAATTTCCGCAATTATTGCAGATGAATCTGCAATCGGTGTTGTGAACCAAAAAACAACTGCTGTAAGAGTTATTCCCGCAATCGGCAAAAAAGAAGGCGATTTCGTTGAATTCGGAGGACTTTTGGGTAAGGCTCCTGTTATGAAAGTAAATAAATACTCAAGCGAAGACTTTATTAATAGAGGCGGTCGTATCCCGGCACCAATGCAGTCATTAAAGAATTAATTTCTGTTCAGAAATAGAAAAATGTATAAAAACGCATACTTTTTTGTATGTGTTTTTTTCGTTTTAAAAAGGCATAATTAGACAGTATTCGACTTTTTTATTCAAAACCCCCATTTACAAATATTAAAATAAAAAAATATTGTTATTATTTACCAAAAAATCTCGA
>CAYPIJ010000195.1:0-2787 GCA_964410755.1 uncultured Oscillospiraceae bacterium
ATTATTTTTTATGCAATCGATAAAATCAACAACTTCGCTTACATATCCGTTTTCGGATTTGATTTCAATTTCCTTGGCTTCTTCGTTTGTGTAAAGCATAAATTTGCCGTTTTTAAATTCAGCCGTTGCCTTTTCCATTCTTACGGTAAACCCTGCGTTAAAAGGATATTTATCTTTTAAGCCCCAAGCACCTGTTACAGTTACAAACATATTTTCATAATCAAATATTGTTGTAACAGCGTCGTGTTTAACGTTTGTGTTTGTGGCTCTTGATGTTATGGCTTTGGGCTTTCCGAACACATAGGTCATATAATCCACATCGTGAATATGCAAGTCAAGAATTGCACCACCGCTTTTTTCTTCGTCTTCCATCCAATGTTGCCACGACCAATTTGGAGTTTGCGAAAGTCTGTAAAAATCGGCACAAATAACGTTTCCGTATTCCTTTTTGTCGATAATTTCTTTTAATTTCACGTATTCGGGAAAATAGCGTACACATTGACCTATCATAAGCTTAACGTTGTTTTTTTCGGCTTCGTCAATCATATTTTGTGCTTGCTCCAAATTTATGGCTATTGGCTTTTCCGAAAAAACGTGAACGCCTTTTTTCATAACTTCAACAGCGATTTTTTCGTGTAAGTATGTGGGTAATGCGGTAATTACAAAGTCCAAGCTTTCCTTTTCCAGCATTTCCTCAAGATCAGTGTATAAATTGTATTTTGATAAATCAAGGCTATCGTTTCCACCACCTAAATTTGTTTCCGTTTGAATTTTAAATTGACTTTCTTCAATGTCGCAAATTGCAACAAGATTAACATCGTTGACTTTCGTTTTCAGTTCTTCAAAGTTGGAAAAATGTGCTTTTCCCAAACCTCCGAAACCGATAATTCCGTAATTTAACATTTTTTTCACCTCGTATTATTTGTTAATAATTTCTTTTAAAAAATCGTAAGCCGTTTTTATGTCTTTTTCGGGATTTTCTCCAACTTCTCGCTCAATTGTTAAAAATCCTTTGTAGCCCACTTCTTCAAGTGCTTTTAAGTATTTCGGAAAATCAACAGAACCTGTTCCCAAAGGAACTTCTTCAAAGGAGTTGCCTTCGTTTATCGTTTTTTCGTCGAATTTTTTAACACCGTAAACAATTTCGGGATTTACAAAATAGTTGTTTATTCCGTCTTTTGCATGTGTATGAACTATGTAATCTTTAAGGTTGTAAACAGCTTTAACAGGGTCATCGCAAGGAACCATTGCAAGGTTTGCGGGATCTAAATTAACGGCTACACCCTTTGAATTTAAGCTGTCGAGAAACTTTTTCAAAATCTCCGATTTTTCCGGTCCTGTTTCAATGGCAAAATGTGCATCTATGCTGTCGGCATAGGAAGAAAGCTCGAAACAAGCCTCTTGCATTATTTTGTAACGCTCGTTGCTTTCGTCTTCGGGAATAGGACCAATGTGAGTTGTTACGATATTTGTTTCCAAATCCTTTGCCAAGTCCAAAATTCTTTTTGAACGTTCTATAAGTTCGGGATTTCTTTCTTTTCGCCAAAAGCCCTCTCCCAAATCTCCGCAAAGTGCCGAAAAACAAAGACCGTTTTCTTTAACTTCCCTTAAAAGCTCTTTTCTTTTTTCTTTCGTTAAGCTTTCCGCAGAGTTTTCTCCTGTTGTTGCATACATTTGAATACCGTTTGCGCCTATTTTGCTTGCTTGTTTTATTGCTTGTGATCTCGACAATCGAAAAGATTCCAAAATCACGCCTATTGGAAAATTATACATATTTTTTCCGCCTTTCTTTTATATATTTTTAATTATTTTGTCTGCTGTGGTTACTGTTTCCATATCCTCTAAAATGCTGTCTAAATCGGGGATTGGGGGAACGTTGTTTTCAATCATATCGATAAGGTGATCAAGCTGTGCCATTGTGGGTCGTCTTTTGCAGTCGATATTTATCGTTTTGTATTCACCGTCTTTTGTGTAAAGGGTTATAAGGTCGCCTTCTTCTTTGCAATCCATACGATTTTCTCGCTCCGTTATGGTAATTCTGCCTTTCGTACCGATAAATTCCTTTTTGTTTTCACTTGCAATGCTTCCGCCCCAGCCTGCTTCGTAAAATGCAACTGTTCCGTCACTCATTTTCACGGTAATAAGCCCGTAATTGTATGTATTTTGCGGTGTTTCTTCGTCAAGCGTTTGAGAAATACCGTTTACGGAAACAACCTTTGCATTGGTATACCATTTTAAAATATCGATGTAGTGAACACCACAATCGACAATGGGTGATGTATCAGTTAAAAGTGCTTTGTATTTGTCCCATTTCAAAACGTGGTGATTTTGAGTCATTCTCACAACGAGGGGGCTTCCTATTTTACCGGAATGTATAAGGTCGGCAACTTTTTTGTAGGTTTCGTTAAAGCGTAATATTAACCCGATTTGAACTTTTATGTCGGAGCTTTTTGCCAAAGCGACAAACTCCATTGCTGTTTTAAAATCCGTTGTAATGGGCTTTTCGCAAAGCAGATGTTTCTTGTATTTTATACACATTTTAAGAATTTCAAGGTGTGACCTTGCATAAGTGGCACAAATTACTATGTCTGTTTTTTCGTCTTTTATAAATTTTTCGCAATCGGTACCGTATTTTTGGGCATTGTACTTTTTCCGGAAATATTTTGCTTTTTCAATATCCAAATCCACTACTCCGTAAATATTTACGTTTTCGTTTAAATAAATATCGTCCAAATGCACACTACCTATATGTCCGCAACCTATTAACACTATATTATACATATTTTC
>CAYPIJ010000196.1:0-2738 GCA_964410755.1 uncultured Oscillospiraceae bacterium
ACTTAACGGCATTTAAGAACTTTTGAGAAAATAAGAGAAAATTAAATTATTTTTTATGTAAAAAATAAAAACAGATATTCGCTAAAAAAGTAAACGAATATCTGTTTTTTTGTTATTATGTTTTTACTTTGTTCTTGCAATAAGCTCATTAATATAAGCTGCATCTGTATCTGAATTAAAAATATTTTCAATATCTGAAATTACAATAAGACCTTTTGCATCCCAGAATACCTGTTTTTCAAGTGCTTCTCACATTGCACGGAGAGGAATTAAGGTTCTTCCACCTACTATTTGCGGTGGTACGTCCATTGTGTATTCAACACCGTCAATTGTATATTTAGGATTATCAATTTGCATTATAACGGTTTTTCCGTTTGCAACGACAGCAACCTGTCTTGTGCTTTCATTCCAACCTACTTTTCCGCCAAATGATTCGGAAATAAATCTTGCAGGTACAAGTGTTCTTGAATCAACAATAAGTGGAGCAATTTCCATATTACTTGAATCGATAAATGTATCTTTACCGTTTGCAATTGCTTTAGGTGAGTTTATTTGCAATACTACAGCATTTGAAATTTTTGAATCGTTACTTAAATATTGAGGAATAGTGTATCCTATATCATATTTTTCGGACAAAAGACCGATTTTTGACATATCAATCATTTCAAATCCGGGGATTTTACTAAATACTTCCGCATCAGCTTTGAGCTGATAATTTCCGTTTTTCACATCTACAAAACCGGGGTCTTTTGTTGTTTCCCAATTGTTTTTTACAGATGTGTACTCGTCAGCCAAACAAGTATCTGTAAGCGACATAGGTCCGCAATTGTACATAAGATTATTTTCAATTGTTTGTGCATCTCTTAAAGGCTTGCCCTCGTTGTAATCTCTCAAATAATAAGGATATTGTGTTGCCCACGGAGAACTTTCAGACAAAACAAATTCCACATCTTTACTGCCGATGTATTCCCTATATTTATCCTGATTCATCGTTGCATCATATCCTGCAACACGAATAGACTGTGTTGAATTTGGAAAGTCGGAATATGTTCTTGCATTGGGATTTCCCACAAAAACATTGTTTTTAACTATGTTATTTCCATAAGAAGAACTGTAAAACATATTTCTTTCAACGTTTGTCACAACATTTCCGTAAACAATACCGTATCCGTTTCCGTCAAAATATATTGCATTTGTTGCGTAGCCCGTCTGACACTCAAAATCTAAGGTTATATCGTGAAAATAATTGTATTTAAGTGTTACACCCGGGCGTGTGGCACTTGCGTTATAGAAAGCTCCCATATCTGCCGCTTCATAGCTGCAACGGGAAATATCGTTGTATTCCAAAAGTGAGCCTGTTGCCGTCATTCCCATAAATGAAGGAATATCATAAATTTTATTGTGTTTTACCTTTAAACCAACTGTTCCGTTATGAACGCTGTCATGGCACCACCATATACCATTATAACTGCTGTTATTTCTTCCCGAGTCATGAATAACGTTATTTATAATTTGGAAATTTCCGTCTTCAAGTGTTGCTTTATTTCCACCAGTTATATTGAACATTTTTGTTCCGAAATCGTAAATTTCACTGTTTGCAATCATACAATCCTTTGAATTCCAAAAATCAATTGCACTTACGCCAAAATTTCTCAAAATACAACTATCGAAAATCAAGCTTGTACAATTTTCACTGCTTCCTATTGAACCACGTCCGCCTTCAAATATAATTCCGTTAAAAATCATATTTGAAACATTTTTAAAAGAAAAGAAAACATTTTTTGAAGAAGTTATGGCAATATTCGATGTTTTAACATCTTCAATCGGATAATAATAGAGAATTTTGTTTTCTCTGTCTATGTAATATTCTCCCGGCGTATCAATAAATGACGGTGAATTCATTAAATATATGGGATGATCCGGCTGTCCGTTCAAATTTTCTTCAAAAGCAACCGAATTAGCTGTAACCTCCGAAACTTTTACCGTATCGTTAAAATAATAGTTGGAAAACCAACATGTAGCCCACAAGTCACTTTCGTCTTTTAAAGATGATAATATAGGATCTGAAAGTTCAAACTTTGTTCCGTTTGAATTATCGGCAATGATATTTACCTTTGTTAGGATATCTTGAAAGTTGCATCATTTTATCGTTTACAATAAGCTCAACCTGTGCACAACCGTCTTTAAATCCTTTTCCCGTAAGCGTTCCCAAATGTGAAAGTGTTCCCATATCGTCCCCCAAATAGGACAAATCGACTTGCACTACCTTAGAGCGTGCTTCAGCAGGTATTTTAGCCAAAACAGTTGCATTTTTCACAGCAGTAAATTTTGAATTGTCAACTTTTTTGGCTCCTGTAAAACGCACTTTTTCATTATTGTAAGCTTGGTATACAACAGGAGCATTTTTTGTTCCCGAGTCTTGCTGTAAAAAATTAATTTGTTTCGTTATGGGATATTCTCCACCTCTTATGTTTACAACAACACCTCCGGACGGATATTGAGACAATTTTCTTATTTCATCTCTTGCACCCTCAATTGTGGCAAAAGGTTTATCTAAGCTTCCGTCATTGTCATCGCTTCCGTTTGTTGCAACGAAATAATGTATCGTTTCACTTGCGTTTACATTGAATGAAACCAATGAGATAAGCATAAACACAAGCATAACAACAGATAAAATTTTCTTTTTCATTTTTTGTAAGTCTCCTTTATATAAATTTTTCCTTATACAATTATAATAC
>CAYPIJ010000197.1:0-2651 GCA_964410755.1 uncultured Oscillospiraceae bacterium
CTTCAAAGATATGTTTGAATGGACTGTTGAAGAATAATGAAATACCTATTATCGGAGGGAGTGTTGTCGCACACTCCCTCTTGTCATATCTATAGTCCATACTTTTTCATGATAAATGCAAAATAATTTTCAAGCTCACATTTAGCGTCATTGGGGATTCTGCCGTTTAAAAACACTTCGGGAATATCAACGGGAGCATTTTTATGGTCGGTTCTTTGGAACACGATTCTCTTTTTATCCATATAAATTCTGCGGAGCGAATAGCCGTTCATCAGCCATGATTTACTGATACTGTTTTCCCTTGTTGAGTGCCAATACTGTTTTTTCCTATATGCTGATTTACAAAGCGGTTCGCCTATTATTTCCTCTATTTCTTTGAATGTAAGAGAGATTGAATTCTTGGTGCATTTTTGAAAATAATTATCAAGCTGCTCAAACTTCAATCCTTTCTTGATATTTTTCTTATCAAGGCTTTCTATCAAGCCTATTATATATTTTTCATATTCGAGTGTAATCACTCTGCCTTCGAAATCAAATTTATCGACACGGATACCATAGGTTACTGTCATAGGTTTTTCTTTGCAAAAACACGCCGTACCCGAATATTCTCTGCGTTCACTGAAAGCATAATAACAGTAATACCCATTATTTTTCATTTCTTCAAACTCATTTTGAAGCTTGGTTTCCTGCAAGCATATAATATCTGCATTACACTCTTCGATAAAATCCTTTAATCCCTTTTCCCAGAACGCTCTCATTCCGTTTACATTCCACGATACAATTTTTAAAATTCCCCATCTCCTTACTTTTGATAAAAAAAGAAAGAGCGACCGCCACCCATCACCCTTTCAAATAGTTTTTATTATAATTTTACACGCCAAGAGCCATCTTTTTTGCACCGACTCTCTCAATAATACCATTGTCCTTTAAGCTCTTGATATTTCTTTCAACATTTCTTTTTTCAACCATTGCAATCTCTGCCAATTCTTCAAGTGTGCAATGCGGATTTTCTTTTATAACATCAATGATCGTCTTTTGAGTTTTATTTAATTTTATACCGACATTTTCGCCATCTATAGTGTCATTTTTATCTTCTTTAGCGGTCAATGGCACAACCAAAGTAAATATATCTTTAAACAATACTTTTATTTACGAAATCAGCCAATCAATTAAATTCACGGACCTTATCCCCTCATAAGAGTTTTCCAAGCCCGAATCGAGAGAAAGGACGATTTTTTCATAATTATCTTTTATTTTTTCCAAAGGTGCAAGCTCTCTTTTTCTTACATCTTCACTCGTCATTGTTTCCGTAACCTGAACATATAACTTATCATCGGCTTTTGTAGCAATAAAATCAACTTCTTTGTTATCAACCTTACCGACTGCAACATCATAACCTTTGCGTATCAATTCAAAATAAACAATATTTTCAAGAACGTGTCCCACATCTCTGTTTCTGAAGCCGAGCAGATAATTACGCAGTCCTATATCGACAATATAATATTTTCCGAGCGTTCGCAAAAGCTCCTTGCCTTTTATGTCAAACCTTTTTATATCATAAAATATATAAGACTCAATCAAAGCATTTACATAAGCCTGCACCGTATGAACGCTTGGGCTTTTTCTGTTTTTGTTTTCTTCCAAAAGTCCCTCATTCACAAGCACATTGCCAATGGAATTTACAGATATACTGCTACCGATATTATCTGCAAGAAAAAGTATTATTTTCTTTAAAAGTACGGGATCTGAAATTCGTTTTTGTCCCCGTCTGTTTTCTCTTTCCAATATATCTCTTACAACAACCGAAGAATATACGCCGTCAAGTACCGTAAGTGCCTTTTCCTGGTCAAATCCCACATCGGCTATTATAGGCATACCTCCAAATCTTGTATATGCTTCAAACACATCTTTAAGCTCATATTTTTCTCCGTTTTTGTCAATAACCTGTTTGCGAACACTTCCCAAAACATTCACTTCTTTAACCTCAAAATCGTGAAAATACAGAAACTCGCTGAACGAAAGAGGCAGCATATTGATTTCCACGCATCTTCCCGAAAGATATGTGGAATATTCCGAAGACAACAAATGCGAATTTGAACCGGTCAAATATATATCGCAATCAAAATCAACTCTGAAAGCATTTATCGCTTCTTCCCATTTGTGTATTCTTTGTACCTCGTCAAAAAACAAATACATTCTTTTTCCCGAAACGCATCTATCTTTGACATAATTATACAGTTCCTTTTCTGTCATATCCTTAAAATCAAAGGACTCAAAATTCATTTCTATAATACATTCATCGGATATGCCTTTTTCTTTCAAATATTCTGTCATAAGCTTTAGAAGTGAGGATTTTCCGCAACGTCTTATGCCTGTGACAACCTTAACCGGCTCCATATCACAAAAGGCTATAAGCTTATTCAAATACAAATCTCGTTTTTTCAATTCTTTTATTTTAGACATAGTATCATCTCCTGTCAAATGTATTATAGCACAAAGCTTTGATTTTGTCAAGTTTTTGCATTTAATTGCAAAAACTTTTTATAAACAAATTTTATTGCAGTTATATTTTGTACCACAACCATTAAATAATTCTTTATCACGCAAAAAATCTCCGGCACTCCTCAAAAAAAGAAGAGTACCGGATTTTA
>CAYPIJ010000198.1:0-2616 GCA_964410755.1 uncultured Oscillospiraceae bacterium
GCTTTGGAAAGCTTATTTACATACATAAGACTTTTATATTACTTATTTTTTTATTCTTAAAAATTACGGATTACACACCGAGCAAGGTGTTTTACCGCTTTTTTCGGCTTTTTCCAATGTTGTTTTTTGTTTATATGAATTTGCGATTGTTTCGCAATTTTCTTTATGATATTTCTTGCCGTATTTTGTTGTGTATACAGTGTTTTTTGGTGTGATGTTTGGTATAAAAAGCCAAACTATAAAAATAATTACAGCAATTATTCCTATAATTTTCCCCCATTGTTTCTCTTTTTTCTGAGGATATACCGGCATACAATTTAGATATTCATAAGGATCTATTGCTTTTTTTTGTTCCGTAACTGTTTCAACCTGTGTTTCGGGTAATGTTTCCTCTTGGACTATATCTTTTATTTTTGGATATGTAGTAGGGTCGTCAAGCTTAATTTCTTTAGCGATTTTCAAAAGGTCACTTATCAGCTGATTATCCATATTTATCCATTGTTCATAGTCACATACAATTATAAGATTATTTTTTGCACGGCTTACAGTTGTATTTACAAGGTTTGGGCCACCGCATTTTTTGTTTAATGAATCGGTAAAATAAATTCTGTTGCTTAACTTATTATTGTCTGCAACGCTGAAAATCACCGTGTCCCATTCTTTACCTTGTGATGCATGAGTTGTGTAAACAGCTTCGTTTTGTGCCAAAAGTCGAATTTTTCTTTTTATTAATTGTTCTTGTTTTCTGTAAGGAGTTAAAACTGCAAGTTCTTTATTATCTGCATTATTGATGTTATTTAAAAAATTTGAGATAACTTCAACTTCTGTTTTGTTACTTCTGTCTTCTCTTGCTTCTGTATGAACAGCATTTATATAGTAAATACCTGTTTTCTTATTTAATATTGAAGAATGAAATTCATTTTTGTATATGTGTTTATCAAGTATTTCAGACAATTCACTTCCGAAACGATATGTTTCTTTCAAAAAAACCGTTCTCATTGGATTTTTGTCATCGGAAAATTCTTCAAAACAAGGGTCGTAATTTTCGTATTTTTCAAATGCTTTTTCTTCCGTAAGCAAAAATACATCTGTAACATTAATTGCGGATTGTCCCCACAAAAATACTTCATTATATTTATTTTTTATGTCTTTTTCGTCCATTTCACAAATAGGTTTTAATTGCTTATGGTCTCCGAAAAGAGTTATGGGACAAAAATTTGTGAACAAAGGAATTACTTTTATAAGAGATGTATAACCTGCTTCGTCTAAAAATATATGCTCAAAACTGCAAATTTTACCTAAATTTTGTGCTATGTAATAATCTAAAGTACATGCTAATATTTTTTTATTTGTATTTTCAGCACATAATTGAGGATAGTTTTCTAAAAAATTTGAAGTAGGCATTCCCAAACGTGCAACATTTTCCATTAAATATTTTTCGTTATCCGGAAGTGCATCTATAAAACCATATAACATTTGGTCTAATGCTGCATTCGTAGGAGCTGTGAGCAAAATTTTGCGGTTGGAATTGGAAAGTCTTAAATAATGAATTACAGAATACGCCATTACAACTTGTGTTTTTCCTGTACCGGGTGCACCCCAAATGTATGACAATGCTCTTTCACCGCAACCGTCTATTTGATTTTTATTGAGATAGCCGAACAATATCAGATTTATAGCTTCTATTTGTGTTTTTTTAGGGTACAAGTCTTCTTTAAAAAAAGTTGGTGTAAATGGTATGGAATTTGTTTCTGTCGGAATAAAAAAATCAAGGTTATTTTTCTTGTACCACTCCGCCACTCTTTGAACAAGGAATTTTAAATCGCTTATTATTTTTATTTTTGTTTTCGGAAAGTTTAAAAATAAATTGTACAACTTTTGATTTTTTACTTTTACTTTTAACGAAAGCTCACTGTCTTTATATTGTTTTAGTAAAATATCTTCACCGGAATAATATTTTTCCTCATCTATTAAAAAATGTATTGATTGTAAAAAGCTTGGTTTTAACTTTTTTCCTAAATACAATATAAAGGTTCCGTGCGGAAAAGATTGTTCTACTTTCGTTACGTATACAATATCAACACCATTTTTATTTTCATGAGCATTTAAAAAAGCTAAATATGTTTCTGCACTTTTTTGGCATAATTCATTTATTTCTTTTGTATTCATAATATTTATGTTTCCTTTTTAGTATTTTTAAAATTTGCCTCTAAGTTCTACAACTTTACCTAAAATTTGAACAGGTTTTGTTTGGCATTCTTCTTTTGTAAAAAACATAGGTTCATATGCAGGATTGAAAGAGATGAGCATAAGCCCGTTGTCTTCAAATTTTATTTTTTTGCAAGAAGCTTGACCACCATTAATTAAAACTATGGCAATATTGCCGTTGTCAACAGTTGATTGTTTTCGAACGATAACAACGTCCCCTTTTTCAATTCTCGGAGACATCGAATCACCGTCAATTCTAAGTCCAAAGTATTCACCTTTTTTTGCCATTTCTTCCGGTATTTCTTCATAATCAATAACGTCTTCAACTGCTTCAATCGGAATACCTGCCGCAACGTTCCCCAAAACAGGGATTTTTACGCCTTTTGTTTTTTCATTTGTTTCAACTCT
>CAYPIJ010000199.1:0-2608 GCA_964410755.1 uncultured Oscillospiraceae bacterium
CCGAGTTTTTCCTTTTGTCCTTCCCAAACCGTTTTAAAACAAGTATCCGGTCCCATCATTTTCATAATATTCGGACAATACTTTTCAACATATTCCGTAAGATCCCACAGTGCATCCGACTCAACAAGCTGTGAAAGTGACGGTATTGAAATTCCAATATCCGGATAATCGTCCGATGCTACTATTTGAGTAATTTTAGCATCAAAACTGTTTCCGGCATTATCAAATGAGTTTTCCGAGTCAAACGATACTCCCGTAATTCTTTCAATTTCAGGTGCTACAACATCGTCTTTTGAGGGTTCAAAACGGTCATATGCATTAGGTGAGTTTGCATCTTGCCAAACGCTAAGTTTTAATTTTCCTCCGTCCCATGCCGGGATATCCTCCGATTCCTCGTAATCTCCGAAGTTAATATCGAGATTACCAAGTTTTGCATCACTTTTCTTCTCGCCGCAACCGCTTACTGCTCCAAACATCATAATTGCCGCAAGAAATAAGGCTGTCTTTTTCATTGTTTTTCTTTCCTTTCTTTTTTGTTTTTTATTTATACAACCGATTTTGCAAGCTTGAATTTTAGTCCTCACAAACCACTCCTTCTTTTCCCCAATACGTTAAGCTCAAAAAATCTACTGTTTTCTCCGTCGTCTTTCGACAACGCTTTTCGCTTAAGAGAGCAACCGAGGATTTCAAACGCTTGCTTGCATTTCGGCTGAATAATTCAAAATTAACCTTTTACGCTTCCCATCATTATTCCCTTTACAAAATATTTTTGTAAGAACGGGTATACACATATAATAGGTACGGTTGTTACAATTACCTGTGCGGCAATTATGCTGTCCGATGTAGGTCTTGCAACAATATCCACAGATTCGCCGGCTTCTATTGCCGCTTGAATCATCTGCTGTATTCTTTCGCTTTCCTTTACCAACTGCATCATTATATACTGCAATGTGAAAAGCGAAGACTTTCTTATATAATATAGCGTTGATGTCCAGTCATTCCATTGACCTACCATAACCCAAAGTGCTATTGTTGCCAAAATCGGTGTTGACAGGGGAAGAACTATTCTGAAGAAAATTTTAAATTCGTCCGCACCGTCTATCTTAGCACTTTCAAAAAGGCTTTGAGGTATTGTTGACTGAATAAACGTTCTTATAATAACTACATTGTAAAATGAGAACAATCCCGGTAATATGTAAACCCAAAAGTTATTCAAAAGTCCGATTTTTGAAATAAGTACATATGTGGGAACAAGTCCGGCACTTATAAACATCGGTATAGAATACATTAAGTTAAAAAACTTTTTACCCGGAAACTTTGTTGTCAGAGCATATGCCGCACCGAACTGTACCATAATTGAAAGTACAACCGATATTATAACTCTTGTAACCGAAACCGTTGCCGCACGTCCTATTCCGTTTGCGGTTAAAACCGTTTTAAAGTTTTCAAGTGTAGGCACACGAGGAAAAATCGTAAGACCTCCTCTTGCCGAGTCGGCGGCTTGGTTAAAAGCCTTTGCCAAGGTGTTTAAGTACGGGAAAATCATTACTATTCCCAAGGCTATCATAAGTATTACGTTTATAACGCAAAACACTCTATATCCCTTTGATTCTTTTATTTTCATTTTTTTGTTACTTCCTTTCCGTACAAATTGTAGGTTCTTTTAGAAAATTCCAACCTCTGTTACTTTCTTACTGAGCGTATTTGCAATAAGCAGGAATGTTACGTTTATAAGACCCTGCATAAGACCGAATGCCGTTGATACCTGGTAGTTTCCGCCGGCGATACCGTTTTTGTAAATTACCGTTCCGATAGTTTCAACGTTTACAAATGCATTCTGCAAACCGAATATAAGTTCAAAGTCATCTCCGAACAAAGCTGCAACTCTCCACAAGAACATAATAACAACCGTAGGCAAAATTCCGGGAATTGTAACGTGCCATATTTGTCTGAACTTTCCGGCACCGTCCAATCTTGCCGCTTCATACAGTGCTTGGTCGATTCCCGTGATTGCCGCAAGGAATACTATTGAGTTCCAGCCGATTGATTTCCATGTGGAAAGAATTATAACGTCGGGAATGAAAAATCCCTTTATTGCAAGCAAGTTTTTGCGTTCATATGCACTGCCCAATATTTTTGCCAGCATATCGTTTATGATACCATCGCTGGAATAAAGTGTTGATACAATACCTATAACCGAAATCCATGAAAGGAAGTGGGGCAGGTAACTTACCGTTTGAATTACTTTTTTAAAGTATGTATTTCTGATTTCATTCAGCAAAAGTGCAAAAATGATTGTCAGAGGGAAACATATTCCCATTGATAAAAGACTGATTTTAAGAGTTGTAAAAATCGAGCTTATTCCGTCTTTCATTTTAAAAATCTGCTTGAAGTTTTCAAGTCCCGCCCATGTACTCGCTTCGGGCTTGTAAATGTTGTAGTTTTGGAATGCCATTTTCAGTCCGCCCAGGGGCATATATGAAAATATAAATACCAGCACCGTTGCCGGCAGAAGCAATCCGTAAATAAACCTGTGCTTCCAGATTTCCGCAAGCATCCTTTTCGCTTGTGTTTTGATTTTCGTGTGATTTGTTTCTGTTTTGTTCAC
>CAYPIJ010000200.1:0-2593 GCA_964410755.1 uncultured Oscillospiraceae bacterium
ATAAAAATATTATAATAAAAGGAGCTTAAATTATGAGCAAAAACACAATTTATGTTTCCAAATTGGGAAACGATAGCAACAACGGTACATTGGAAAGCCCTCTTTACAGCTTGAAAAAAGCTGTTGAAACAGTGGGAGAGGGAACAATATATGTTAGAGAAGGACGTTACAATTTTAACGAAACTTTGGAAATCATCGGCAAAAAAAATATTACGATTATGCCTTACGAAAGCGAAAAAGTTTATTTTGACGGTGGCGTTGTTGTTCCTAACGACAGAATAAAAAAACTTGAAGATGAAAGCGTAAAAGCAAGAATTATCAATAAAGACGTTATAAAAGATGTTTATGAAGCAGACCTTTCAGGTTTGGGAATTGACCTTGTGAAATATCAAAATATCGGGTTTGGAAGATGTGAAAAAGCAGGTCCGTCGGAGCTTTACATAAACGCCCAGCCTCAAAATGTGGTAATGTATCCGAAAAAAGACGAAAAACCTTATAAATTGGAAACGATTGAATGCGGAAGCTATCCTGCAGGCGGTGAATTTGATATGAGAAAGCCTGTAATTGCTTTTGCGGAAGATAGATGTGTTTTGTGGAAAGATGCGAAAGAAGCAGCCGTTACAGGTATTTTTGCCGCAAGCTTTGCTCACGATACAATAAGCATTGAAAAAATAGATGTTGAAAAAAGAGAAATTACTCTTTGCGAACCACATTATTTTTGTTTCAGTTCAGAACCTACATTCCAGCATTGGAAAGTGCTTAACATTTTGGAAGAAATCAGCGAAAAAGGCGAATATTATATCGATTGCGAAAATGTAAAGCTTTATTTTATTCCTTCTGTTGACATTAAGGATGCACTTATTGAAATATCTTCCTTGGGAGACACAATGATTGCAATTGAAAATTCAGAAAATATCGTTATTGACGGTTTTGTTATTGAAAACGGAAGATATAGCGGTGTTTATATGGAAGCCGGCAGAGACTGTCTCGTTAAAAATTGTGTAATCAGAAATATCGGAACAATAGGTGTTCAGATAGGTAAAGGATTTGCGGAGCTTGAAGACGGAAAAGTAAGCGAAAATATTCAGCCTGAAGAAAAAGCACCTAAGCTTACAAGCAGAAGACTCGGTTCATTTAAAATTCTTTTGTATCATTATGCGGCTATGGAAGCAAACGGTGGAAAGAATAACGGTGTTGACCATTGCGAAATTTACGGAATAGGTTCCGGCGGAGTTATTTTAAACGGTGGTGACAGAAAAACTCTTGACGATGCGGGAAACTTTGTTACAAACTGTAAAATTTACGATGCAAACCGTCTTGATAAAACTTATAAAGCGGGTATTCACGTTCTCGGTTGTGGAAATAAAATCGCACATTGCGAGCTTTTCGATATGCCCGGCTTTGCAGTATATCTCCACGGAAATAACCATATTATAGAATATAACGATATTTATAATTCCGTAACTGAAGTTGCCGATGCAGGTGCTTTCTATATGGGCAGAGACGTTTCTGAAGTGGGAAATATTATCCGTTATAACCATTTCCACGACCTTAAACCGTCACTCAGCGATGCACCAATGGGCGTTTGCGCTCTTTACTTTGACGATTATTGTGTTTTCAATCAGGTTTACGGAAATTATTTTACAAATATAGACGGTGGAAGCTTCAGCACAATATTCTGGAACAGAGGTTGTGAAACATCTGTTTCCAATAACGTATTTTGTGATTGTGTTCTTCCTATCAGACCTCACGTTTATACTGCAAAAGGCGTAAGAAAAGAAATGCTCAGAGATGGTTCTGTTATAAAAATGCGTATTTTTGCAAAAGAAGATGATTACTCTGGTGTTGATATTACAAGCGAAGCATATCAAAAAGCTTATCCTTATCTTTATGCACTTTATAAAGGCGATTTTTCATCTTCCACAAATATATGGAATAATATTGTTGTTAAAAACAAGAAAAACGATTTTGTGGATTATGAAAACGGAGATTTGACACTTTCTGATAAGTCAAGCGCTTTCTTCTGGCCACAGCCCGAAGTTTACGATACGGTTCTCGGAATTGAAGACGGTGAAATTTGGTTTGAAAAAATCAAATTCAACGAAATAGGTATTCAAAAATAATAATTTGTATGAAAAAAACAGTCATCGTTTTGGTGACTGTTTTTTTGTCGTGCCTTATAAAAATGAAATTAAAATTTTTCAATGAATTTTTTTGTTACGGCAATGGAATTTTTGCAAGCAACATTACAAAATTCCACAAAGTCCATACCGCCGTCGTTAAGTCCGTCTGAAATGGAACGAAGAACAACAAAAGGAATCTTGTTTACATAGCAAACGTGACCTATACTTGCGCCTTCCATTTCACAAGAAATGGCATTAAATTGTTTTTTTAAGTATTCTTTTTTGTCTTGTTTTTCAACAAATTGGTCTCCCGAGGCGATAGTTCCGTAAAAATAGTCAATGTTACATTCTTTAACGCATTCCTTCATAATATTACCGTATTTTTCGCTTGCCGGAATGTTTATAATATTAATACCGGAAAGCATTCCCACAGGATCACCCAAAGGGGAAGTATCCATATCATGTTGAAC
>CAYPIJ010000201.1:0-2489 GCA_964410755.1 uncultured Oscillospiraceae bacterium
AAAAAATGACAAAACAGCAAATTGATTTTTTGAAGTTTACAGCGGATACGTTACACAATCGGGTCAGTTTTGATTCGATTGTGTTTAGCGATGTGTTTAGCATAGCGAAAGAGCAAGGTTTAAGGCGTATTGTTTTGCCGACTTTGAAAAAGTACAGCGATCAAGGGAAGCTTATTTCTAAAGACGGTGAGTTTGAAAAAGAGTTTTTAAAGCTTTCCTCCGAAATTGTAGCATATACGAAAAAACAATATTTTGTAAACTTGATTATAAGGGAGCTTGAAAAAAACGGGATAGATTGCATTATGTTAAAGGGGGATACTTTGGCAGATTTATATCCCGAAAGCGACGTTAGAATGTCGGGGGATACCGATTTGCTTATTGACCCTAAAAAGGAAAAAATGTGTTTGAAAATTTTCAAAAAAATGGGTTGTTATGTGAAAAAAAGAACTGCAACCAACAATCAATCCGTTGTGGTACACCCAAAAGGAGGAAAATTTGAAATACATATTTCACTTGATACAAAGCAGGTTACGGAAAGTTGGTATGGGAATTTAAAACTTTTGAACGAAAGCTTAAGAATTGTTACCGTTGCCGATTTGTATCAGTACAGAACTTTGGGATATACGGACACGGCACTTAATCTTGTGCTTCATTTTATTCGCCATTTTGTGGGCGGAATTGCAAGTATGAGAATGATGCTTGACGTGCTTCTCTTTATGGACAAAAATCGTGAAAAAATAGATTTTAAAAGAATTGAAGAAACTTTTTCAAAACTTAAATTCACTAAAATTTACGAAAGCTTGAAATATATCGGAGGGGTGTATTTTGAGCTTGAAAATATCGATTATAACAGCGATTGCAAAAATTTTGCCGATAAAATTCTTTGCGATATGTTTGAATGCGGAAATTACGGATTTGACAAAATGGAAGAACAAAATTATACATATTCCGTGTATTCACAAAAAAGATTTTCTCGTTTTTCGAAAGGAAACTATAAGCTTTACAAGATAAAATTGCTTATATTGGATACTTATGACCTTATTTTTAAGGATAAATATGAAATGGCGAAGATTTATCCGATACTTGAAAAATATGGATTTTTGTTGCCTTTTATGTATGTTTTCAGAGCTTTTTCCTGTGTTTTCAATACGTTAAGCGGAAAAAGAACAAAAAAAGAAAATGTGCAAGGTGAAAACAATGAAATTTTGAAAAAAAGACTTAAGCTTATTGACGAGCTTGATATGATTTAGTTATGGCAAGGAAAGTTAGAGAAAAAAGTGCTGACGGTTTTTATCTTGTGAAAATCAGTCGGCAAAACAACGAAAATATATTTTTCGATAGCGAGGATTACGAGAGAATAACGGAAATTTTGAAAGAAACAAAGCAGAAATACGGATTTTTTATTTTGGCATACAGCTTTATTGATGTTAGTATTGATATACTTTTGAAAGCGGAAAATGTGTCCGATATAATGAAACAATTTGTTTTTCGGTGTTCGAGATATTTGAAAAATAAGTATAAAATCGAAGAAAATGTCTTTAAAAAAAGATATTTTTGCATTCCCGTAACGGAAAGTGAAATTTTGGAAAAAAGCATTGTGATACATAATATTTCCGTGAAAAATCACAAATGTGACGAAAACGGAAATTACAAATATTCGTCTTTTGATTCCTATTTTTCAAAAAATGATTTTGTAGATACGGATTTTGTTTTTTCAAAGGCGAGCCGTGACGAATATTTTGTTTTTCACTATACTTTTTCCGAAGAAGTGCAAAAAAACGAAAATGAACGTATTTTTGAAATGAAAAAATATGTTTGTGACCATTTCGGATTGTCTAATTTTAGGGAAATAAAATATATCGACAGAAAAATGAAAAAAGAAGCTATGGATTTTTTGTATTATGAAAAAAATTGTCGTGTAACTGACATTGGAAAGATTTTCAATGTGGGCAGGCAAAGAGTTTATGCTGTTTTAAAAAATAGTTGTCGAAAAACTATTGACAAAGTTTGAATTTTATTGTATACTTTTTATATGTTTATTTTAGGTGCTGCGGTGTCGTAGTGCCTTTTAAAGGTAAAAGACAGACGGAATTTGGAGGTAAGAAAAAATGAGTAAAGTAATAGTTCCCGAAGGTTATAAACCAACACTTGATTTGTATGATACGCAAACGGCAATCGGATTCACAAAAAGATTTTTTGAAGATAGCTTGAGCCAATCACTTAATTTGAAAAGAGTTTCGGCTCCGCTTTTTGTTGAACCGCAAACAGGTCTTAACGATAATTTAAACGGTAGCGAAAGAGCTGTAAGTTTTGATATTTTGGAAACAAAAACAATTGCCGAGGTTGTACATTCTTTGGCAAAATGGAAAAGAATGGCACTTCATAAATATGGATTTTTGCCCGGTAACGGACTTTATACCGATATGAATGCCATAAGACGTGACGAAGAAATGGATAATATTCATTCTATTTATGTTGACCAATGGGAT
>CAYPIJ010000202.1:0-2474 GCA_964410755.1 uncultured Oscillospiraceae bacterium
CTTTAATTATACCACAAAAATCATAATATTTCTTGTGTTTTTTTATCTTTTTTTATGCAAATTTTTATATTATTGATTTTATGGAAAAAATATGCTATAATATTTAAAAGAAAAAATATAGAAGGAACAAAAAAATATGAAATGTAATATATGCCCAAGAAAATGTAACGTTGACAGAAATATAAATTACGGTTATTGCAAAAGCAATAACAAAATTAAAATTGCAAGAGCTGCTCTCCACTATTGGGAAGAACCATGCATATCCGGAAAAAACGGTAGCGGAACGGTGTTTTTTTGCGGTTGTAATTTAGGCTGTGGTTTTTGTCAAAACAAAAAAATAAGCCGTGGTGAAAACGGGTGGTATGTTTCCGAAAACGAATTGACCGATATTTTTTTCGACCTTGAAAAACAAAATGCAAACAATATAAATCTTGTTACACCGACACACTTTACTCCCCATATAATACCGTCAATCGAAAAAGCAAAAGAAAAAGGATTAAAAATCCCCTTTGTTTACAATTGCGGAGGTATTGAAAGTGTTGAAACTTTAAAAACTTTGAAAAATAAAATACAAATTTATCTTCCGGATTTTAAATATTGGGACAATGACTATGGAAAAAAATATTCAAATTTTGAAAATTACAAAGATACAGCAATAAATGCAATTGATGAAATGGTTAAGCAAATCGGAAAGCCCGAATTTTACGAAAACGGAATAATGAAAAAAGGCGTCGTTGTACGACACCTTGCTTTGCCTTATTTGGAAGAAGATTCCAAAAAAATAATCGAATACCTTTATAAAACATATAAAGATGATATTTACATTAGCATAATGAGCCAATATACACCGCCCAAAAATGTACCTTTTGAAGAACTGAAATATCCCATAAGAGATTATCAATACAATGAAATTGTGGAATATGCTTTTTCTTTGGGAATAAAAAACGCATACATACAAGACGGTGAAAGTGTTGGAGAAAGCTTTATTCCTGAGTTTGGTTCAAACTAAAACTGTCAATTGCATCTTTGATGCTTGCTTTCTTTGTTTCTTTTGAATATTTTATAACATCTTTCTTATTTTTTTCTTCATGTGTAAGACAGCCTGCACCACCGATGCAACCGCCCACACAAGCCATACCTTCAATGAAATTTGCATCCAAAAGTCCTTTGGATGCTTTCAAAAGTGCAATTTTACACTCTTCAATTCCGTTACAAGTTATAGGCTTATATTCAAAATCTTCTTTTTTATGTTCCTTAATTCCCTGCTCTATTGCTTCAGTAAGACCGCCACTTCCCGCAAATACTCTTCCGAAATATGACGCACTTTCCAATGTTGCATTATCAAGCTCGTTAATTTCAATATCACGACTGTCAAAAAGTGCTTGCAATTCCGCAAAAGTCATGGCATAATCTATATATGGCTTTACAGTTTCTTTCTGAAATTCTGCTTTTTTTGCCGTACAAGGTCCAATGAAAATAACTTTTGCATCTTTGTCAATATCTTTTACAACTTTTCCGATTGTAGCCATAGGTGAAAGACTTTTTGAAATATTATCTTTCAATTTCGGAAAGTTCTTTTCAATATAATCAACAAATGCCGGGCAACATGAACTTGTAACAAGCTTATTACCTTCCGCAAGCTCTTTCGATTCATTATAAGCCACAATATCGGCACCGGAAGCTACTTCAACAACATCATAAAAACCAAGCTTTTTTATTCCCGAAATGATTTGTCCCGGTTTTGCATAACTGAACTGACCCGCAATAGACGGTGCAACAGCAGCATAAACCTTATATTTTGTATTGTTTTCGCTTTCTTTTATAACATCTATAACATCAAGAATAAAAGATCTGTCAACCACAGCTCCGAAAGGACAATGGTATACACAAGCACCGCAAGAAATACACTTATCGTAATTGATTTCCGCTTCACCTGTTTCAGACATACTTATAGCTCCAACCTTACAAGAAATTTCACAAGGACGTCTTACATTAATTATTGCACTGTAAGGACATACTTTGGCACAAGCACCGCAGTTTTTACATTTCGACTTATCTATATGACCTTTTTGATTTTCATCATAAGTAATAGCACCGAATTTACAAACATCTTCACATCTGTGTGCCATACAACCACGACAACTGTCTGTTATGGTGTAACCGCTTCGTGAACATTCATCGCAAGCTATTGGAATAACTTGAATAATATTGTTATTGACAACATCATTTGCTCCGATTGCAATTTTTATACGTTCTTGAATTATAGCTCTGTCTTTATATATGCAACAGCGCATGGGTGTTTCATTATGTGCCGCAATCTCGGCGGGAATAGAGTTAATTTTATGAAGAAGTTTATCTTCCCATAAAGCTCTTGCAAGCTCCCTTAAAACTCTATATTCAACATATTGAACTTTTGTGTCAAATTTTCTTATTTTTGGCATAACTCTATTCCTCCAAAATTAACGTTAAATTTT
>CAYPIJ010000203.1:0-2469 GCA_964410755.1 uncultured Oscillospiraceae bacterium
TTGTCGGATACTTTTCCATATACTCCGTTGCGATTTGTTCTACCGCTGGGCTGACATGTGGAATACCTTGGATAGATTTATCGTAACAAGTATTAAGAATCTTCATTACATCTTCCTGAGATAAAAATTTATTTTCTTTTTTCATCGATTACCCTCCTAAATGTTTAATTTAATTATCAACTTTCCGCATTTTCATCTGCGGGTGCTTCAACGAATTACACATAAAACTATATAACTCGACGTTCTATCATAATTCAATCAAAATCCCATTGTCTTCGTAAAAAAACTGCTGTTTACTTTAATTAACATTATGATATTAAATGTCTTGATATTGATAAATCACATAAAATATTAATTATATTATAGCACTGTATAATATTTTGTCAAGTACTAAATGTCAAAAAGAGATATATTATGTTTGAAAATAAAACAAAAAACGGAAGAATAATTAAAAGAATTCCTTTGTACATCGGTTAAACAAAGGAATTTTCTTTACTATAAAGTATTCTGTTAAATTTTACTTACAAGCACAACGCAAGTGGCGCTTATGCCCTCGCCTCTGCCCTCAAAACCCAATTTTTCTGTTGTTGTGGCTTTCACGCTGATATTTTCAATATCAGTATCAAGTGCAGTTGCAATATTTTCTCGCATTTTTTCAATGTATGGCGAAAGTTTGGGCTTTTGCGCCGATATGGTCATATCGCAATTGGAAATTTTATAACCCTTTTCCAAAACAAGCTTATACGCTTCTTTCAGCAAAAGCATACTGTCAATCCCCTTATATTTTTCGTCCGTATCGGGAAAATGCTTTCCAATATCCCCCAAAGCAACTGCTCCCAAAAGAGCATCTGTAAGAGAATGAAGAAGAACGTCCGCATCGCTGTGCCCCAAAAGTCCTTTTTCGTAAAGAATTTCAACACCACCCAAAATGAGTTTTCTTTCTTCGACCAACTTATGAACATCGTAACCGTAACCTATTCTGAACATTTTTCACACACCTCGTTTTTTTCAAAATTTTTCTTTAAAGCTTCAAAAAGTACCAAATCGCTTTTTGTTGTTATCTTAATATTTTCATATTCACCTTTTGTTATATGGATTTTTATCCCCTCTTTTTCAACCTGCATGCAATCATCTGTAAAATTAGGATTAAAATTTTCATAAGCTTTTATTATAATTTCTTTTTTAAAGCATTGGGGAGTTTGAATAAGCACCAAGCTATCACGGTCTATTGTTTTTTCAACATATCCGCTGTGAGAAACTTTAACCGTTTCTTTGGGTGTTACCCCCAATGTGCTTGCACCGTAAGTAAATGCATTTTCAATACATTCGTCAATACATTTTTTCGAAACAAGTGGACGAACTCCGTCATGAATTGCCACAATGTCACATTCACCAATATGTTTAAGCCCGTTTTTTACACTTTCGCTTCTTGTTTTTCCACCGGAAACAATCTTAACGACTTTAAAAAGTCCATATTCCAAAACAATGCTTTTTGCAAAATCAATATCATCTTCTCCCACAACAAGAATAATTTTATCTATATATTCACTTTTTGACACAGCATTCAATGTATAGAAAAGTATACATTTGTTGTCTACTTTTATGTACTGTTTTTTTTCTTTAAGTCCCATTCGCACGCCTTTTCCGCCTGCCACAACAATACAACTGCATTTAATTTTTTCCATTGCACTCACCTCTTCTATCTATATTGTACCATTAAAATTGCAATTTGTAAAGTTTTTTTTCAATTTTACTTGAAAAATAAACGATTGTGGTGTATAATTAATATTGGAGTATTATTGTTTTAAAAAAATGGTGAGTAAAATGAAATTAACATTCAAGCGTCAAGAAAAGAATAAAAAGCGTTTCAGCGTATTTTTTGAAGAAGAATATTTATTTTCGGTTTCGGAATATACATTCGTTGCCCTTTGCCTCAGAGACGGTATGGAAGTAACGGATATTGAAACTTTAAAAAAAGAATGCGAAGAAAAAGAATTTTACAACTATTGCTTAAACATTCTTTCGAGAAATTCTTATGCAACCAAAGCAATTTACGATAAGCTTATCAAAAAGAGCTGTTCGGAAGAGGTCGCACAAAAAATAGTTCAAAAGCTGTGCGACCATAAGCTTCTTGACGATGAAGAATATAAAAAAAGATACATAGCTTCCGCCCAATCCTACAAGAAACAAGGTCACAAGCGAATAAAGCAAGAGCTTTATTACAAAGGGATTGAAGTTTCCGATGAGGATTTTGACGAAGAAGCGGAAAAAGAAAATTTGAAAGATATAGTTTCAAAAATGGTAAAAAGAAACGTGGAAACAAAAAAAATCATAAATCGACTTTTAATGCGTGGATATAATTTTTACGACATAAAAGAAGCGATTAATAATTTTTCGGAATGTGAGGACGAATATGACAAATATTGAAAATATTAAAGACATAAAATTTTTATTTATACAGTTGGGTTG
>CAYPIJ010000204.1:0-2469 GCA_964410755.1 uncultured Oscillospiraceae bacterium
GTGCGTACCTTGCCAATATTTGCAGCCACTCCTGTGAAGGCGTTCTGTGTCGCATCTTCGGCAAGATATTCGTCTTTTAATATTTTTTGGGACACATAAAACATTTGCTTTTCATAAGAAAAATAGAGTTTTTCAAACAATTCTCGGTCTGATATATCATCAATCAAAGTCCAAAATATGGATAACATTATTTATCTCCTATATTATAAACGTATTTTTTCGACAAAAAGGGTACAACTTCGATTAAATTTTAATATACTGTCGAATTTTTTTCAAGTCTTTTTAATTTTTTTGTCCTCTTTTCTATTAGTTTTTTCGTTATAAATAGTGAAGGAGGTGAAAAACAATGAAGAAAACATTAGCTTTAATCGTAGCTCTTATTTCCATTTTTTCTTTAGCGAGTTTTGATATAGGCAGCGCTAAAGCAGCCGGTGTGCAACCAAGATGGAACAATGCCAATAGCACAACATTGGGGCTTATCATTGATGATGACGGAATGGCAGAAATATCTATCAATTGCATAGGCATTAGTAACAAAACCACAAAAATTGTTGCTAAATCAAAATTAGAGAGAAAATGGGGTCTTCTCTGGCTTGACGTTGACGGCGGCGAGTGGACTGACACTGTAAATGGTACATACATGTTTGTGACCCATAAATTACAGTTAAGCAAAAAGGGAACATATAGAGTTACAACAAAATTTACAGTTAGCGGCTCAGGTGGAGCAGATGATTCAATAAAAACGCAATCAGAATATGTTTATGAATAACCTGTAGATTTTGCTAAGTTTATACTTTTGAGGGAGTTTTCCCTCAAAAGTATTTTAAACCAAAAAGAAAGAAGGAACAATATGTTTTTTTACGTGTTTCCTTAGCGAAGCTGTTTTGAAAATATAAAGCTCAGGAGGTTACAAATATGACAATACATAAAACAATCAAGCAATTAGATGTTATAGCAACTTATAAGCTCGATAATAATGTTACGCTTTTAGTTTTCGACGGCTTCGCCATCGGTTCAGACGGAAAAAAATACTATCATATATGCAAGGAAGATGAAACCGGCGATTTGATAACTGTAGGTTGGAGTTGTGATATTAAAAATGCTTCTATTATGAAGTAAAACAATTGACAACAGTAAGTTTGCATAGTTGCCGAAATTCATTATCCAAAAATAAGCTCCGGAGCAAGTCCCCGGAGCTTTCGTTTTATCAGAAAACTGTGTTTCTACAGACTTCCCCGAACTATAACGGTTCTTTTTTTCTTTATATTAAAATATTCATCATATTTACAACAGTACCCGCCCCCAAAAATTAGTGGCAGCTTTTGACAGTGGCATTTTATTATATTCATAAGGAATTTTAATATCCTTTAGTATACTTATGTAGTTTATCCTATTAGTTTTGCTTTTTATTGAAGATTTGCAAATTCTTCCGGATTCGTTTGATAGTACCTCGACATGGAAGAGCTTAGATTAGCTGACATTTTATTTAAAATTTTCCTCTTTTCATCTTGTGAAATACTGTCCCAAGAGACAGGCTTATTACCATCTCTCGAATCAAAATAAATATCAACGGTATATTCATACTTATTTTTAGTTGTGCTTTTCGTCATGATTATCACCTCTATAATTCTTATGCTGACACAGCTTGTCAATTTTCATCTGGTGCATTTATTAAACATCGCTCTTTTTTAGCACATTCAAAAAATAGAATCAAAAACAAAAAAATGACCTTTTCTTCATCATCGGTTGTTTTAAGAAATAAACATAGTAAAGAAACTTCATCATATAGCAAAATGAGGAATTGCTCTGTCATTTTATCGCATAAATAAGAAACAAGGAGTAGTGACAGATTATGAAAAAAATTGCTGCCTGTTATATCAGAGTTTCAACCGATGACCAAATTGAATACTCTCCACAAAGCCAGCTTAGAGAAATAAAGAAATATGCCAAACAGCATGATTTTTTTATTCCCGATGAATTCATTTTCACAGATGCAGGCATCAGTGGCAGAAACACTTCAAAACGTCCTGAATTTAACCGTATGATTTCAATTGCAAAAAAGAAGCCTAAACCCTTTGATGCAGTTTTGTTATGGAAATTTAGCCGTTTTGCAAGAAACCGCACCGATGCCATTGTATATAAAAATCTATTGCGTAACCAATGTGGCATAGACGTTATATCGATTTCTGAGAATCTCGGTGAAGATAAGGGTACCGCCCTCATTCTTGAGTCTATGTTTGAAGCCATGGACGAATATTATTCGATTAATTTATCAACAGAGGTTAAACGAAGTATGCAAATGAAAGCGGAAAATGGTGAAGCTCTTATACCTGCTCCCTTCGGATATAAAAATGAAAACAAAAAATTTGTTGTTGACCATGAGCGTGCGGAAATAGTTAAGACTATTTTTAACAGCTATGAAAATGGCAACGGCTTTCGCAAGATAGCTGTAAGCCTTGCAAATATGGG
>CAYPIJ010000205.1:0-2422 GCA_964410755.1 uncultured Oscillospiraceae bacterium
CTTGAGGAAATAGAGTGCGGTAATTTTGCAAGATTGCCGTCAAAATATGAGATTAACGAATATGAAATGATGTGCGATTTTGTTTCGGGAATTTCGCTAAATTCGATTCGCACAGAGCTTGAAAGGACTGTTTGCGGCAAAGGTGCGTTCAGACGGTTTAAGGATAAAATTCGCTGTTTGGGCATTGAAAACGATTGGTATGAATTTCGTGACAATACATACAGAAAGATAGCGGAAGAATGGATTGAAAAAGTGATGAAAGAAATAAGGTGAGATAAATGCCGTTTAGTATAATCAGGAACGATATAACAAAATTGGAGATTGACGCAATAGTTAATGCCGCAAACAGTAAGTTACTTGCCGGCGGCGGTGTTTGCGGTGTGATTTTTGCGGCGACGGGAGCCGAGGAATTACAAAAAGAATGTAACAAAATCGGCTATTGCGGCATAGGCGAGGCTGTTATCACAAAAGGGTATGCATTAAAGGCAAAATACGTGATACATACTGTAGGCCCGATTTACGGACGTGATCCGATAAATGAAGAACAACAGCTTTATTCTTGCTATAAAAATTCACTTAAGCTTGCAAAGAAAAAGCACATAACTTCCATAGCATTTCCGCTTATTTCATCGGGAATATACGGCTATCCGAAAACCGAAGCAATCAAAATCGCAACGAGGGCAATTCGGGACTTTTTAAGTCAAAACGAAATGGAAATTTATCTTGTGGTGTATGATAAAAAGGCATTTCAAATCAGCGAAAAACTGTTTTCCAAGGTTCAAAGTTTTATTGATGAAAGGTTGATAAAACGCAATGACCGAAGGCGAATTGCTGAGGGTGAATGTATTCAATATGCATCCGTTCCCGATATGTTTCCGAATGCCGCTGTTACGGGTACATCAACCATAGGAAAAGGGATTGAAAAAAATAAATCTCTTGAAGGCTTGATGAATATTAAAGCCGAAACCTTTTCCCAGATGCTTTTGCGTATGATTGACGAAAAGGGAATGACCGATGTTGAGGTGTATAAGAGAGCAAATATCGACAGAAAATTGTTCTCCAAAATCCGCAAAAAGGATTATACCCCGAAGAAGGTAACGGTTTTTGCACTGATTATTGCCCTAAAGCTTAATATGAAAGAGGCAAGAGAACTTTTAGGAAGAACCGGATTTGCTTTTTCAGAAAGCAGTAAGTTTGATATTATTATTCAGTATTTTATTGAACAGAAAAATTACGATATTTTTGAAATTAACGAAACGCTGTTTGCGTTTGAACAACAGCTTTTGGGGGCGCGATATGAAATATAACAATATATTACCGGCAAAATTTATTTCCAGACCGAATCGCTTTATAGCCGAAATTGAAATAGATTGGAAAAGAGAAATATGTCATGTAAAAAACACCGGCAGATGTAAAGAACTTTTAACACCGAACGCAAATGTGTATGTGCAATATTCGGACAATCCGAAAAGAAAAACTAAGTATGATTTAATATCGGTATACAAAGGAACGGAACTTATAAATATGGACAGCCAAGCACCCAATAAGGTGTTTGGAGAATGGGTTAAAAACGGCAACTTCATTCCGAATGTTTCAAAGATTAAGCCGGAATGCAAATACAAAAATTCCCGTTTTGATTTTTATATTGAAGCGGAAAATAGAAAAATTTTTGCCGAGATAAAGGGTGTAACTTTGGAGGAAAAAGGCGTTGTTATGTTTCCCGACGCTCCTACGGAACGAGGAGTGAAGCATATTAAAGAGCTTTGCGAGTGTGTAAAAGACGGATATGAAGCATATATATTTTTTATTGTGCAGATGAAACATTGCAGCTTTTTCACGCCGAACCGTCCAACGCATTCTGCATTTGCCGATGCATTGATTGAGGCGGATAAGTCGGGCGTAAATATAAAAGCACTGAATTGTACGGTAACCGCTGACGAATTATCGATAGATAAGGCTATCAAAATAAAACTTTAATATGTCGCATAAAAAGCGACCTAACCTCTGTTTTGAGATGATATAATTATGCTATCAAATGAAACGGAGGTTTATATTATGGCAAACAAAAATTTAACGGAAATGGTATTTATCTTAGATAGAAGCTGCTCGATGGGTGGGCTTGAAGCCGACACAATCGGTGGTTACAACAGATTACTTGAAAAGCAGAGAAAAGAAGTGGGCGATGCGGTTGTGACAACGGTGCTTTTTGATGATCGCTACGAAATGATTCACGACAGAGTGGCGATCAAAATAATCAAAGACATCACAAACAAGGAATACTATGCAAGAGGGGCGACCGCACTTTTGGATGCAATAGGTAAAACAATCAATTACGTGGGAAACGGACATAAAAACGCGCTTGAAAGTGAAGTCCCCGATAAAACAATGGTAGTTATTATCACGGACGGATTTGAAAATGCAA
>CAYPIJ010000206.1:0-2346 GCA_964410755.1 uncultured Oscillospiraceae bacterium
GGTTTACCTACCACAACAGATGTATATATCCCCAAAGTTGTTGAAATAGTCATACCACCTCCACGGCGTGAAGATAAAACACAAAAGAATAAATTACAGAGAAGAAAAGAGTTTAAATTTTAATGCCTAATTATGAAACCAATACCTATAACTATTTAAAAAGAAAAGGTTTTGATAAAAAATATGAATTTGCAGGAATTTACTGTATAAAAATAGATAATGATATTGTTTATATCGGTAAAAGTACAAATATGCTGAAAAGAATATCTTAGCATTATGCACACATCAGAAAAAATCAAGATGAATTAAAATACAAGATTTTAGCAGAAGCTCATAAAAAAGGTCATTCTATAAATTTTGATGTCTTGTATCGTTCCACATAGAATAATTATTATGACATAAATAATGAAATCGGCATAAAAGAAGGCGAATATATAAGACAATATGAGCCTGTACTAAATACTCAAATTCCAAACGAAATTGATTATCATAAATATACAGTTAGAAAAATAAATGCACAAGAAATATTAGAAAAATTATAAGGAGCGGCAAATAAAACCGCTCCCTTTGTACCCTGTGCTGTTGCGGCAAATGAAGTCTTATCCTGCCATAGCAAAGATATGTTCTTTTATTTCGGGTATTTCCACGATTGATGTATATAATTTGCCGTTTCTGATGTTCGGCAATTCGGTGTAATTGGGGAATTGTGCTATAAACCAATTATACACATATTTGAATTTGTTCTTTTGTATTTTTGATACAGCTTTTACCAAAGTAAACATTTTAAGCAATTCATCGGCATTATCATATAATTTTATATAATCTTCCATTTTCTTATAGGTTAAGCCGTTGTATGCTTTTGTTTTTGAGTTTTTGCGTGTATAGTAGGCAATTTTTAAGTTAGGACAAAGGGAGCGGCAATGTGTAATAATTTGACATTCTCTTGAATTGGGGGATTCTGTTGCCTTTCGGGCAAATTCCCTTGAAATTGTCAGTGTATTTGTTGCTAAATTTATTTTATAGTCTTTCATTATATATTCTCCTTTCAAACGGCAATTTTATTGATTTCTTGTGTTTCATTTTCTACACTCTTAATTTCTGAGGATTCTTTAATTAAAAATTCATCATTTACAGTTGAGCTACTGTCTTTATATTCGGGATATTTTTCAAGAAACCATTTTTTTGTAATGGGATATTTTGCACCTTTTGCCTGTGCAATATTTTTTACTAATTTAAATTCTTCAAGCATTTTTTCGGAATGGGGTTGTGTTAATATATAATTTTCCATTCTGTTGAGTGTCAAGCCGTTATATTTACGCTTATTTTCTTTTATATTGATTTCCTTTTGTATTACTTTAAAATCGGGATGTTCGGCAAGTTTGGCGGTCAGCTCTCTGTATTCAGGAGTGTTTCCTGCATTTGCTTTGTTAATAGCGGCTTTTGAGCCTACGATAGCCTTGTTGATAAAGTCATAGTTAAAATAGTTTTTCATTGTGTTGAATCTCCTTTAAATTATATTTTTTGTTTTCAGAGGTTTCTGTGTTCCTCTTGATTACATATTCATTATAGCACAGACAAAATAAGAACCGGTCGTTATAATGGTACTTCTGAAAATATTTTTTTGCTAACGAAAAACATATAATAAACGTATAAAAATGTATGAAATTAAGTAAAAAGATGTTTAAAGATATGGTAAATTGAAAAATACTTGTATTTACGATATTCTTATGTTATAATAAAAGAAACTAGTACAAGATGAAAAAAGTACAAGAATGAAAGTATTTCAGTTAAAAAAAGATGATTGAAAACAAAAAAGTACAAGAAAAGTACAATTTTTTTGCCGATTTTCGCACAAAAAAGGATAGAGCGGTTTTGCTCTATCCTTTTGAAAACGCAGTATTTATGCGGCTTGCGGCTTAGCCGAAGTAACGCTTTAGCATACCCTCAAAGCCTTTGCCGTGACGAGCTTCGTCACAGATTTCCAATAAAAAACCTTTATTTTATGCGGTTTTCGGTATCATTTGCCCACCGTTTGCCCACAAGAAATTTTGCCCACATTTTATGTTGCAAATCCTCTTATGCAGGGGTGTTTTCGTCAAATTCTATATTGCCATCATACTTATCTAAAAAATCAAGTAAAGATTTTTTTGTTACTTTTCTGCATCCAAGTTGAATAGAACGCAAATAGCCATTATTGATAAGTTTATAGACAAAATTCTTGTTGACTTTGAGAAGTGTTGCTACCTCACTTATAGTATATAATACTTCTTCAAATTTTGCAATATTTTCTGCTGATTTTGTCGCTTTGTTTTTCATTACAAATTAACCTCCTTTGATAATAGCATA
>CAYPIJ010000207.1:0-2341 GCA_964410755.1 uncultured Oscillospiraceae bacterium
GTATTATACTGATCCTTTACAAATTCATGTACTTTTTGGGAAAGTGCATCCAGCTGCTCCTGTGAAGTCATACCGGCGATATCTCTTTTGGTATATCCAGCGTGAACCTGATCCTTCAAAGACGCAATGCGTACCATGAAAAATTCGTCCAAATTGGAAGTGGTAATCGACAAAAACCGTAATCTGTCGATTACGGGAACGTTCTCGTTTTTCGCTTGCAAAAGAACACGGTCGTTGAACTTAAGCCAACTCAACTCACGATTATCATACATTTTTTCGATTTCATCTCCCCATTTATAATATTGTATCACATTTTTCCCCAATATTCAAGTATTTAACGAAAAATTTTAATATAAATCACTTAAACCCACATTTTATACCGAAAAATCTCACAAAAAAAGCGAGGCGGTTTTATCCGCCCCACAATTTTATATATTTTTAAGAAAGAAGTACTCAACTTTGTTTTTCCCAAGGAAGAACGTCTCCGTCCTCTTTTAAATATTCCAATATTTCGGCAACACCTTCATTTTCATAGGAACTAACCATAAATATTTTTTTGCAACCTGCCAATCTGAGCCAATTTTCGGCACGTTTGGGATTTCCGTCTTTTCTGTCGCATTTTGTAACAATCCCTATCACTTCCCTGTTTGCACTTGCAGTAACGCAAGGCGGATAGAGAGAATAAGGCTCTGTTGCACTTAAAAGCAAGCCCACAATGTCAGCTTCATAAGAATAAAGCGCCAAAGCACGCCCCAAATGTGCAGTTTGCGCATATTCACCGGGAGTATCTATAATAACATCGTAGTTATTTATATATTGAGTTTTATGATATGTAATTTTTTTTCCTTTTAAAGCCTGTGTAAGCGTAGTTTTTCCGCACTCACTTCTGCCCATAAGAATAATTTTTCGCATTTTCCGTTACCTTTAGGTTTTGCTTATATTGCAAACCGTAAATCCCAACGTATTTTTAAAATATTCGGTAATAGCTTTCAAGGAAGCTTCAACTTCGCTTACTCTTCCCGTAACAATAAGCGTACCGCTGAATCTGTCTACAAATCCCAAAACAACATTTGCCGATTTTGTAGCCAAATCTCCTGCGATTATTGCTGTTTCCGCAGGGCTCATTGTCATAATTCCGATTGCCGTGCTTGAATAGTCGACCGATGGGTCAAGCCCTAATTTTTGATATATTTCGTTGTCGGGATTGGCGATAACATGAGCGATTGTAATCTGTTTGCCGGGAACAAGTTCCTGAACAATTCTCAATTTGTCAGAACTATTGCCGTTTGAAAGTATTTTTTCAAAATCCATTTTTTATCTTCTCCGATTTTTCACATATTCTGATATTACACATATATTATAACACTTTATTTTTCATTTGTAAAGAGTTTTTTCAAAATTCGGTATCACTTTTTTCAATATTTCATATTTTGTAGTACGGAAAAGAGGTATTTTACTATGAAAGGAATACGTTTTCGTCGTTTTTGCGAAAAAACAGCCTACAGCTTTTACATAACAAAACTTAAAATGAAAATTTTCGCATTTCTTTTCATCGGCCTTTTGGGCTACGCTTTTTTTATGTACAACAGTAACCTAAAACCGGTACTGAACCAACTCGGAAGTTCTTCCGCTTCAAAAATAGGTCAAAACGTGGTAAACGAAACGGTTGAAGAAATTTTTTCAGACACAGATGCAAAAAGCCTCGATATGATAAAAATAGAAAAAGATGAGCGTGGAAAAATTTCCGCTGTTATTCCCGACATTGCACTTATGAACAGCTTAAAAGCACAAATTTCATCTCAAATAAACGAAAATCTTTCAAAAAAAACAAATTCCGTAATTTCCGTTCCATTAGGTACGGCAAGCGGAATTTCCTACCTTTCGGGATTGGGACCGAAAATAAAATTCAATATGCTTCCATACGGAAAAATCCACGTGGATTTCAAAACAAATTTCAAGCAAGCGGGTATAAATCAAACAAAGCACGAAATCAGCGTAAGCGTAAGCTTAGATGTTGCACTTTTGCTTTCAAACCGTCAAACGGCAACCGCAAAAATCAACACTACCATTCCCGTAAGCGAAACCGTAATTGTAGGTGATGTTCCGGAAAGCTACACCAATTTTGTCACTGATGACGAAAACGCCCGTGACGATGCCGTAAATATGTTGGATTAATTTACACAAATATATTTCAGTCCTCATTTTTTATAAAAATCAGCAAAGGAGCAGAATTATGAACAAGTATCTGGACATTTCCCCCGAAGTCAAGGCCGCGCTGGATGAGGGCCGCCCCGTTGTCGCTCTTGAGAGCACCATCATCTCCCACGGCATGCCCTATCCC
>CAYPIJ010000208.1:0-2271 GCA_964410755.1 uncultured Oscillospiraceae bacterium
TCATTGTATTATGTTTAAAAGTATAATTTTTATATCCTGATACTGAACCGAAAGTTTCTAAATTAAAATTCAGTTCATTTTTGTTGTTTTTGTTTGCAATCATTTTTGTAGCAGAGAGAAAATTACATCTGTAATCCAAAAATTCTAAAGCATCTTTCAATAAAATATAAGCACAGTCAAATGAACGATTAATACGAAGTAAATTTGCGGTTACATTCGTTTCCTTGTCATCAAAAAATATTATTATTTTTTGAGGTGTATCTATATATTCTTTTGCCAAAACGGGAATAGTTCCGATTGAAATAATGCAAGAAAGCAAAATAGTAACACATATTTTAATGTATTTTTTCATTTTATAACACCTTTCTTATTGTATACCGTATTCTTTAGCATAGATATTGTATACGGTTTTTATACGCATAGCTTTTGTTCCGTAGGAGGTAACACTTGAAAGGGACAATGAAGTAGCGACCACAGGGCTAATTTTTGCTTGCGAATAAAGTGGATATAAACGACTTTCATTAGCAGTTAACTCTTGAATTTTTAATACATTATTGTTGATATCAGATATAGTTTTTTGCATTGATGTTAAATTGGATGCTTTTCCGTTTATTCTATATAAATCGACGGTAGTTTTTAAAATATCCCCCTGAATATATGCATAGTTTACATAACGCTCACATTCTTTTAAAATAGAGGCTATTGATGTAGAATTATTATTTGATGTTGTTGAAGATACTGTTACTTTTGGGGTGGGTTCTTCCTGCAATGGTGCATAATTTTTGATTGGCAAGCCAGAAATCCAAAGTTTGGTTGCACGTTGTTCGGGAACCCAGTTAAGCTCACCGTAGGGAGCAAGAGAGTCGATGTAAACGCAGGTTTTACCGCCGATTGCAAAGCTTGTAACGGGAACATTGTTTACATAAGTCACAATATCTGTTTCGTAAATAGGAAATGAATTTTGTCCTACTTTGTAGGAATATTTGTAAACAGTTCCGTAAGGTGTAATTGTTGTTCCGCCACTTCTTGTTACGGTAAGTGTTCTTGCAGAACTGTTCCAAACTACATTAAAACCGTAATTTGCCAAATCTTCAGCAACAACAGCGGTATTGCCGTTTATGTTGTATGATGTTATTGGATAGTGGTTGATATATGCGGAAATGTCCGTATATTTTGCATATCCTATTATGTCACCCGATTTTGCAAAAGTTGTAAGTGATAATGCTGTTGTTAAAAGTGTCGTGCATAAAATAAATTTGATAAATTTTTTCATTTTTTAACTTCCTTTCTTTTTTAAATTCATTGATTTGTCAGTTGTATTTTGTGTTTTTATCCCCTCTTTTCCTAAAAAAATTTTTTTCAAAGTAAAAATTCCACCTCTTTTCAAATTCGGTTATTGTCCTTTCATAAACCGTGTTATAATTATATAATAGCACAAAAAAATCATTTTGTCAATAAAATTATACAACAATTGATAATTAAATTCCAATAATTATATGGTATAATTGACACAAAGAGTAAAAAAATTAAGAAAAGAGCGTGAAAAAAATGTATTTACTTTACGAAAGACTGAAAGAATTAAGAAACAGATGCAATTTAAGTCAAAACGAGCTTGCAAAAAAAATGGGAGTTCAAAGAGCCACGGTAAATGCATGGGAAATGGGGATAAGTTTTCCGAATGCACAATCTCTTGTGTTGCTTGCGAAATATTTCAAAGTAAGTGTGGACTATCTTTTGGGATATAACGATGACGATATGATAGACGTAAGCGAACTTAACGATAAAGAAAAAAAATTAATATACGATATGATAACATATATGTTGAGTACAAAAAAGGACTGCGAATTTTAAAATAAAGCTTGCGGTTCTCTTTTTGTGTTAATTCATTTTTCGCATTTAAAGACGTAATATTCGCCATTAATCAAGGCAATTACATCAATTTTATTTTCAAAGCATTCCCAAGAAATATCGTAATCACCGTTTTTTAGTCCGCCGAAATTTTGTGAAACGTACCATTTTTGTTTTCTGTATTTTTTCCCATTCAAGGTGATTTCAACAGTATAATCGGAAGAAAAATCAAGTTCAATGTGGTAATTTTCTGTAATTTCATTTCCCAAAACATCATATACAGCAGTGGATTTCCAATTTCCCAACATATTTTTTGCTTCATTAGACATATATAGCATGGGGTCACATTCTTTTGTTTGCAAGCGTGCAAAAGTAAGGTTTGAATTTTCGCCAAAAAGATTTTTAATATTAATAGTATTGTTT
>CAYPIJ010000209.1:0-2269 GCA_964410755.1 uncultured Oscillospiraceae bacterium
TTTTGTGACTATGTATACCATTTTTGTCGTAGGGTCGGATATTATTCCCGTACACGTCATTTCGACCGAGTGCAACGAGCGGAGAAATCCCCCTGTTTAGCCGATATGAACGCACAATCAAAAAATATCCTTGTGTATCAAGAAATTGTACATACATCTCTATTGAACGAATGGGATTTCTCCATGCGGTTGCGTTGCAACCTTAGTCGAAATGACATGGTTAGGGAAATTTTTTTAAATAAAAAAATAGATTTCTTCCCCAAAACAAAGGGACGAAATCTTTTATCTTAAAATATTCGCGGTACCACCCTTATTCACAATTAAAAAAAATAAAATTGCACTCTCATTTGTGTTTTATTGCCTGCAACACATACAGCCGACTTATATTTTTTCTTAAAAAACTTTCGCCGAAAGCTCCAACGCTGAAATTCAATGAATTTTTATGGAAAAACACACTTACTTACACGCCTTCATAGCTCGCTTTTTCATTATATCATAAAAAAATAAAAATGTCAAGCTTAAATAACAAAAATTTCATTTGTCCCTTTAACCGTATGCGGATAATATCCGCCCTTAATCGCCTTATCCTGTCATTTCGAGCGTAGCCGAGAAATCCCACGTATTTATATTGTCATTTCAACTAAGGTTGCAACGCAACCGCATGGAGAAATCCCCTTTGTATAATAGAGATGTATACACAATCTCCGTAGGGAGTGACGACCTCGGCACTCCATTTTTTTCCTCTTGTGTGTCATTTCTCCGCTCGTTGCACTTGGTCGAAATGACAACCTTAACACGGGAGATTTCTCCGTGCAGGTGCTACGCACCTTTAGTCGAAATGACAGGATATGAAGATAACTTTGCTTATATGCAAAATGGAAAGAAAATGAAAAAAATAAAAATTTTACGGAAAAGGTATTGACAAAGAGGGAAAAGTGTGGTAATATATTATATAGTTAGTTTAAACTAACTTAAAAAATAACGTAAACATATTTTTTTAACTCAATTCAAAAAATCAGCACCTAAAAGCAGGAAGAAAACATAACCAATTTGAAAAAAAGAAACCACACGAATATTGAAATAATTTTTTTAGGAACATACAAATTTTTTCATCGTGTGGTTAGTCTTAACTAACCACACGATGAAAGGAGGGGATTTTATGTTTGAAATGTTAATAGCGAATCATTGTGCGCCTGCCCTTGCAGGGATAAAGCCGGCAAACATTGTAACTTGCAGTAAAAGTGATTTTGAAGATGTTCACAAGGAATTGAAAAAAATGGACAAAGCACTTAATTTGCGTGGCATTTACAGCGAAATTCTTTTTGAAAGCAGTAAAAACGTCCTTGTAATGGTTTACAGAAAAAACGTTTTGGAAAAACATTTGAAAAATCCCTTGAATAATGCATTTTTGTCCCTTTATGGTTATAAAAATGCGGAAAAATTACAGGAATACATAAATATTTTGAAAAAACGTTTGCAAAACGAGGATTTTCCTCACGAAATAGGTGTGTTTTTGGGGTATCCTCTTCACGATATTTATTGTTTTATCCATCATCCGAAAGAGGGATGTCTTTTGGTGGGAGATTGGAAAGTATACCACAACGTTGAGCAAGCAAACAAGGTGTTTTGCCGTTTTAAGGCTTGCAAAAAGGCAGTTATGAAAAAGGTTGCCGACGGCAGAACTTTGGCACAAATATTTTGTGCTTAATTGAAATTGTTGACAAATTTATCGGGAGACCGATAGTTGTTATATAAAAAAATTTAGGAGGTTTTACATTATGAGTAAAAAAACAGCGATTATTTATTGGAGTGGAACGGGAAATACGGAAGCAATGGCGGAAGCTATTTTGGAAGGTGCAAAAACAGTAAATCCCGATACAGCATATTTTACGGTTTCAGAAATTTCCGCAAAAGATGCATCGGAATATGAAAATCTTATTTTGGGTTGCCCCGCAATGGGAGACGAGGTTTTGGAAGAAAGCGAGTTTGAACCGTTTTTCACGGAATTGGAAACACAAATCAAAGGGAAAAATGTGGGTATTTTCGGTTCCTACGGCTGGGGTGACGGTGAATGGATGAGAGAATGGGAAAAAAGAGTTTTGGACAGCGAAGCCAAGCTTATATGTTCCGAAGGCTTAATGATTAACGAAATGCCCGATGATGACGGTTTGGAAAAATGTAAAGAATTCGGAAAAAATTGTGCTAATGCATAATTTTAAGTATTAAACAAAAAAAGAGTACAGAATTTTTAAATCAAGTCCCCTTTCGA
>CAYPIJ010000210.1:0-2254 GCA_964410755.1 uncultured Oscillospiraceae bacterium
CGGCATATACGCTGAATGCGATTAACAACATTGACAGAGTTGTTGTGATAAAATGCTTTTTCATTTGTTGTACTCCTCGTTATTTATTTTACTCGTGTATGCATTATTTCTTCTTTTGTAATTTCACAAGATATTTCATCCATAAATTGATCTAAAGCCATCGATAAAAATTCGTGTATTAGCCAATTTTCTTTACCATTAAGAAGTCTATACATTTGCTCTGGCTTATATCGTACTATTTCGCTGAATCTATGCATAATTGCAACTGATACTATCATCGAATTAAGATTAGGCATACTATTAAAATTATTATTGCGTTTTAGATACCAAATACGTTTATCAGCGGCAATATATGAGAAATATTTTCTATAGTTTCGATATATACCAGATATCTCATTCTTTTTCAATGTTCGTTTTGAAATCAGTTGAAACCCATTATTTTTATTTACTTCAAACTCATCAGGAATAGTTTCCTTGATTATTTCCGGCAAACCGGTTGCATCCTGTTTGAAATATTTCTTTTCAATATCTACAACTAATCTTATTTTTCTATCTTTACCATATCTAAATGAAGGAGTTGAACCGCCTATCAATGGTATAAATTTTTCGTGTTTCTGTGGTAATGAATATGTTGAAATATATGCACTGTGTATAAATGGTAATTGATACATGAGATCTTTCACTGATACTTGAAACTTCCCTTTTTTACTACATTGCCATTTTGCACTGAAATCTTCTTCCAACATATTTGAAAATCTTGTAAAAACACCCCAACCAACCCGCTGTATGAATATATTATCTAATGAATGCACATCAACAGGAGTTTTGTCAACGCCTTCATGTAATCCATGACTATTGAAATCATTTTTAATTTCATCAAACGTTTTTGCATTATAAAATATATAGGCTTTTATAGCATTAAGCATACAATAATACATTGGCAGAGGTGCTGATTCAAGTGGCAGTGCTTTTGAAGCAAAATAAAAATTTTTAGCTTGTTTCCAATAAAACGAATGATCTTGCTCAACTTTTTTACCATCTTCGGTTTTTAATATTTTTTTGTGCTTCTTAAACCAAAAGTCTATATACGAAAACACATCATCAGTTAAAACAGAACGCGAACTGATATTGGCACCGGTATATGCTTTTCTCAATCTTAAAGAAACACTATTTGATTCAACATCTTTAATAAAGTTCAAATTAATCACCCATATCTCTTGTAGATTTTATTTCATCCACAGCCTTACATATACACTCAAACTCCGTCTGCATAAGCTCGTAATCTTCCCAAACAGCATAATTGAGTATGGAAGAAATGAACATATAGACATACGGCTTCAGCTTTTCATAGGGAATGTTCATCTTTTCCGACAGCTTTTGTCCGTAAATATCGTAGTTCATTTTCAATTTTTCGGACATTTTCCGCATATCATCGCCGTACTGCTCGCTCATAACGACCTGATAAACAAACCTCAGTTCCTTTTTGTGTTTCATAACTTCATCGGAAAATTTATTCAGCAAAAACATCATATCGTCAGAATTGAGCAGGGCATAGTTAAACATTTCGTCAATCACCTTGCCAAGCCCGTATTTTGCCGAATCCAAAATCATCTCGTTTCGGTCTTTGAACCAATAATAAATGCTTCCGCTTGATATTCCCGTTTCTTCGCACAGATTTTTGACCGACGCATGCTCCAAACCTTTTTTAACAAGATACTCAAAGCATTTGCCGAGTATTTCTTTTTTTATATCCCTTTCATATGGTTCTCGCATTTTTGCATCTCCCTTACAAAGCACATATCTTTAACAATTATAGAGTTGTCTATAATATTTTATAAAAAAATTTCTCACCACATAATAATGATTATGTGGTACAATACGGTTTGTTTCTGAAAAATAAGATGTACATATTATGTTTGAGCAATGCAAAAACGAGCTTATAATCACGACATTTAGACCATAGAAATTTTCCAAAATTTCTATGGTCTAAATGTGCTTGCATATTTTTGTTGAAAATGACGTTTTTTCGCTAATTAGCGGTTATTTTCTCGCAACTCATTGACAAATCGACCTTTAAGTGCTATAATTATAGTAGGGATTTTATTGATATTCGTATATATCGTAATATCACGTACCACATAATCATTATTATGTGGTTTTCTTTTTTCAGCATAAAAGCAATCCTAATTTTTCTATTTGCTTTTTATGAACATTGCCTGTTTCCATTGTGTAAATTCTTGTAGTTTCAATATTT
>CAYPIJ010000211.1:0-2213 GCA_964410755.1 uncultured Oscillospiraceae bacterium
GCTTATTTTTGGTATGTAGCACATTTTTTCCATTTTTAATTCTTCCTTTCTTTTCAGTGTCATTTCGACTAAGTGCCAACGGCACGCATGGAGAAATCCCCCTTGTTTAACCGCTTAAAGCAAATCTTCAATCTTACATTCCAATGCTGTCGCAATCTTTTTGGCAACGAGCACATTGGGGATTCTAAGTCCGTTTACTATCATTGAAATATACGGCTCCGATACTCCAACACTTTTGGAAAGCTGACTGTTATTCATTGCCTTTTTTGCCATTTGTTTCTGCAATTTTTCCGTGTTCATTTTCTCAACTCCTTTATCATAACGAAGACAACGTAAGCGAGCCACACCGCTCCTATAACGTCAAACACCAATTCCAATGTTTTCATTTTTTCTCATTCCTTTCGTTTTTTTCTTTTTTATATTGACAACAAGCAAAAAGTGTGTTATACTATTCCTTGACAAAGGGGATTTTCGCCCCTTTGTCCTTTACTCAAGAAGTCGGTCAATCAATCTGATTAACGCTTCAATGAGGTTTAGGATAGCTGTAAGCAGGATGGCTTTGGTGTAAGCTTGCTTACGGCTTTTTTTCTTGCCCTTTTTGCTCATTTTCTTGTCGCTCCTTTCTTGACTTTTTCGTTAAGGTGTGCTATAATAACTGTAACAAGCTTAACTATGTAATTATTATAGCACACATTTTGTGTACTGTCAATATAAAAGTTAAAAAAATATTAACTTTGTAAGAAAAAACAAAAGAGGAGTGAATATTTTGTGTACTTTGGATAATATCACTAAATTATTAAAAATAAACAATAAAACTCAAAAAGATTTAACGGATTTTTTAGGAATTACAAAAAACAGTTTTACTAATTGGAAATCGGGGCACAACAAATCTTATATGAAATACCTGCCTCAAATCGCTGATTATTTCGGTGTTTCCGTGGATTACCTTATGGGCAGAGAAGAAAAGCCCTCTCACTCCATAGACCAACTATTGGACGAAGAAGATTTTTCTCTTTTCGGAAAAGTAAAAGAGCTTACCGCAGACGAAAAAGAAGATGTTTTGAACTTTATCAATTTTATAAAATCAAAAAGGAAATAAATATATGAATATTAAGGGCTTATATAATATAGCTGACATAAACGATATTTCGGTTTATCATTTTCCTATGAAAGAAACATTTGCTGTTTCTGTCCCGGGAAACATTGGCATAGATACAAATAAAATCGAAACATCTGCCGAAGAAAAAGTTATACTCGCTCACGAGCTTGGGCATTGCATGAAAAATGCTTTTTACAATATAAGAAATATTTGTGACCTAAGAGAAAAACACGAATATAAAGCAGATAAATGGGCTGTAAATACAGTTATCCCTTTTGAAAATCTAATGCAGGCGGTAAATAACGGCAATATTGCCATAGTTTTAATTAATGGTGGTCAAGCTTCTTGCAAAAAAGTAAAATTCGAAGACAACGGACTTATGCTCATCTCTTTCAATCCTGCTTATGAACCTATGTTTTTCACAAAAGAAGAATGCCAAACAAAACCCGTCCAAATCTTAGGTAAGGTTGTAGAGCTTAGAGGAAAATTTTAAAACAAAAATAACATATAATAATACTGAAAGGAAGTGTTACTATGACAGACGTTAAAAAACTGGATATGAATTTACTAAAAAGCAGGATAACAAAAAATTCAACTTCAAAAGATGCGTTAAAAACTGTAACGCCTTTTGTGTGGGATGAAAAAACAATTGAAGAAAAATCGGTTATAATAGATAGGAAATAAAAAATGTGTAAAGTAAGAGATATAATTTTGATTGAAAAATATAAGTCGCAAGGTAATGAAATTTCCAAACATTCATTTGTAGTAATAGAAGATAATTCAGGTGAAATACAAAGCTTGCCTTATGACTTTGTTTGCAATGTTTTATCTTCTTTTAAAACTGAAGAACAAAAACGAAAAAAATTAAAGTTTCCTGACAACTTTCCGATAACAGCAAAAGAAACTCCTGTTTTTGGTGGTAACAAAAAAGATGGCTATATAAAAGCCGATCAGTTTTATTATTTTAAAAAAGATAAAATCAAATACAAAGTGATTGGCTCTATGACAAAGCGTGCTTTTAACGATTTGGTGGAATTTATCAATAGCTCGGATTTTGAAATTGAAACAATAACAGATAATTTATAAAAAGAGTAATTATTATGAAAACAAATAC
>CAYPIJ010000212.1:0-2206 GCA_964410755.1 uncultured Oscillospiraceae bacterium
TCTGTCAAAGCCTAAATCTCTTGCTTTTCCGCTTGGAACAACCTGAATTTCGGCGGAATAAAAATCTTCCTCGCAAATGTCGTATTTTTCTTTTAATATATTAAGAACATTTGTTTTTAAAGCTTCTTTTTCGTTATCAGCTTCGTCACTTCCTGCGATAACCATAAGTTTTTCTCCCGGTATTCCCTCACTCATTTTTTGGCTCAGCTGTTTTGAACCCAAGTGGGGGAGAATGTCGGAAATCATAAATATGGGGTCTTCTTCGTTATCACCTATTGCAATGTCGAGTTTTGTTCCGTCTTTTTTCACTACCACTCCGTAAAGAGCAAGTGGGAGAGTAACCCATTGATATTTTTTAATTCCACCGTAGTAGTGAGTTCTCAAGTAGGAAAAAGTGCTGTCCTCGGTTACGGGTGACGGTTTTAAGTCGAGATGTGGGCAATCGATGTGTGAAGCAACAAGATTGATACCGTTTTCAAGAGGTTCTTCACCGATTATTGCAAAAACACCGCTTCTTTTGTTGTTGATGTGAAAAACTTTATCTCCCGGTTTGAAATCCTGTTTTTCTTCAATGTTTACAAAACCGTTTTCAAAAGCCTTTTTTTCAAAATAATTTATGCATAAACGTTCTGTTTTTGAAGATGACAAAAAAGTTTTATAGCTTTCGCAAAAATCAAAAGCTTTTTTCTTGTAATCTTCACCGTATTTTTTAAAAAGATTTTCTTTCATTTTTATTGTTTCCTTTCGCTGTTTAAATTTAGTATTTCGTCGATTTTTTCGTAAAGTGCTTCCAACGTGGAATTATTTTCCAAGGTGTAGCCCTTAAGCTCAATATCTTTTTGTGAGGAAAGCCTGTTTTTTGCATCGTTTTTGCTTAAGTTGTCTCTTTTTACTATTCTGTCAACACATTTGTTTGACGTTACTTTTATAAAAAAATCGCATTTTTCCATAATTTTGGGAGAACTGTAAAGATGCGCTCCGTCAATTACGACATTAGTTTCTTTTTTGTTTTTTAAAAGTGTAAAAACTTCTTTTTCGATTAAGGGCAAGGTTATATCGTTTAATTTTTTCAGCTTGCCCTTATCCGAAAAAACAGCTTTTCCAAGCTTTTTTCTGTCAATTTCAAAAGTTTTTTCGTCTTTTATATTTGGGAAAGCTTTCGTAACCATATTATACCCCTCTTTTCCGAGTTTTAATATGTCGTGTCCCAATTTATCGCAATCTATAACAAAAAAACCTGAATTTTTCAGATAGTTGCAAACGGTGCTTTTTCCGCTTCCCGATTTTCCGAATATACCTATTACCATTTTTATAAACCTCTTTTTTTGCAAAAAAGGGCTGTAAAGAATTTACAGCTCCTTTTGTGGTTCACTCTTATTTTTGTTTTATCATTGTGAGTTGATTCCCAAAATTCCTCCAAAAAAGGAGAGTAAAAGCATTATTATATATGTAATCAAATCTCTGCCGTCTGTTGCTTTTTTGAAAAATGAAAACAGCAACAAAATAAAGCAGATAAAGATTACTCCGCTTGCAATTCCTCTTAAAAATCCTTTTGAAGATGCGTTTTTTGAAGAAAATATTCCCGTTACAAAAACGCTTGTGAAAAGAATAATTTTAAAGGCGACGGGGATTATGTCTTCTTTTACTGTAAAAAGATAAAAGATTGCGGAAACAAAAAGAGTAAGAACGGAAAAAAGTATTATTCCGAATATTACCGCTTTTAAAATTCCCTTTACAAATCCACTGCTTTTTTTAGCTTGCTCATTCAAGAAAATCACCTCCGAAATATAATTTTTCACATTTAATTATATTTCGGAAAGTGATATATTATGCTTTACGCTTTAACTGTTGTTACTTCTTTTACAGCCCATTTTTTAAATGTGAGCTTTGTTCTGTCTGCACCGGTTTCAACTGTGATGTCATCTTCTTTTACGTTTAAGATTTTTCCTTCAATACCGCAAGTGAGAATAACACTGTCGCCAACGGAAAGAGATGCCAACATTTCTTTGAATTGCTTGTCTCTTTTTTTCTGAGGTCTTATAAGAAGAAAATAGAAAACAAGTATCATGATTACAAGCGGTAAGAATGAAGATACCATTGCCGCTGTTGTGTCACCTGTTGTTGCTTGTGCAGCAGGTTCAGCATAAGCTGTTAAACCAAATAAAAAATTCATAATAAAAAATTCCTTTCTTTTTACATATTATTG
>CAYPIJ010000213.1:0-2189 GCA_964410755.1 uncultured Oscillospiraceae bacterium
ATATAATACTTTAGTATTGTTAATATATGTTTTTGGCAAACTTATCGAAAGGTAAGGACGCAAAGTTAGATGTCTAAGCCGCTATTGCGGTATGATGGATCGGCTGCATTTTGCAGTCGGTCTGTTTTTATATATAGGAAAAAATTAGGAATAGAGGAAATATTATGAAAACCGAAATAAATATTCATTCAAACAGCTTGCATACTTGCGGTGTAATAACAGGGTGTCGTATGCTTGAACAAAAAGGTATTCTAAATGTTAAAATTAATGATAAAAGACAATCGGAAAAAGTGGTTGATGCTGTAATTGATGTTGCAATTAACGGTAAAAAAATTGTTTTTGACCTTGCGGACGGTTATTGTTATGATAATATAAAACAAATTGAAGAATATTTTTCCGATGCGGACGTAATTTTCAAGCGTTCTTTTTCCGAAAGCAAAAATAAACAGTTTGATGAAGAAATCGCAAAGAAAATTAAGCCTTACGGATTTAATTATTTTGTTACCTACAAAAATAATCCTATAACAAAAAGAAATTTTTCCGTAAATAATATGTTGAAAACATTAAAACTTACAAATTCTTATGTTAATGATTTTGAGGCTCCTGTTTTAAAGAACAATAAAAATCCTAAAATATTGTTTCTTACTCGTTTGTGGAATCCCAACGGGGAAGATATTAAAGGAAACACCGAGCTTAAAGAAGAAAGAATGTATATTAATGAGGTTCGTTGTGAAACTGTTAAGCTTTTGAAAAATGAATTCGGAAAATCTTTTTTCGGTGGTATATATGCAGATGATTTCTCAATGAAATATTGTCCCGAGCTTTTGGTGGATAAAAGCGTATCTTTAAAACGAATTTATCTTAATCGTATGAAAAACAGCGATATTTGTGTAAATACTATGGGACTTCACGGTTCCATAGGCTGGAAAACAGCAGAATACATTGCATCTGCAAGGGCTGTTGTTTCAGAAAAATTTATGTATGAAACAACGGGAAATTTTGAGGAAAACAAAAATTATCTTTCTTTTTCCACACCACAGCAGTGTGTTGAAAAAGTGGATTTTTTAATGAAAAATAGCGATGTTAGAATGGAAATGTCACGTCAAAACAAAAAATATTATGAAGAATATTTACGTCCCGACTCTCAAGTAAAAAGAGCTTTGGAAAACGTTTTTAAGGGGGAAATATAATGGCAGATAATATAAAAATACAAAACAGACATACGGGATTTGACCTTTTGAGAATTGTATCTATGGTTATGATTGTGTTTATGCACGCAATAGGGCATGGTGGGCTTGGTCATTCAGTTTCGAGTAACACTTTAAGCTACCATATTTATTGGTTTATTTATGCTTTGAGCCGTGTTTCCACAAATTGCTTTGTAATGCTTACCGGCTATTATATGGTAAAGTCAAAAATACGTTTTTCTCGTATTTTTAAAATTTGGTGTGAAGTTATGTTTTATTCCGTGCTTACTTACTTCATAGCTTTAAAATTCGGAGCGGTTTCATTTTCTTTGAATGATATAATAAAGGTTTTTACTCCCATAAGTTCGGAAGAATATTGGTTTGCTTCCGGTTACGTGCTTTTGTATCTTTGTATTCCACTTTTAAATCGTGTTATTGAAGGGATAAAAACAAAAAGCGAGTTTAGAAAAATATTGTTTGCTATGATTTTGCTAACAAGTGTGCTTCCAACAATTTGCTATTGGGCAGATCCACTTTTTGTAAATGGCGGTTACAGTTATATATGGTTCATTGTGCTTTATTTTGTTGCTGCCTATATTAGAATTTACGATATAAAATTAAGCTGTAAGACTTTTTTCGCTATTTATTTTTGTTTGGCACTTACCGCATCTCCACTTAGAATGATTTCTGAAATAGTACAGCAAAAAATCGGTTCGACAACTTTTGTTGACAATATGATGGACTATAAAATGCCTATTACTCTTGTTATGTCCGTTGCGTTTTTTATGTTGTTTAAAAATCTTGAAATTAAGAACAAAATTACAACAAAAATTATTACCGCAATAGCTCCTTTTTCTTTTGGTGTCTACCTTTTGCACGATAGCGGATATTTAAGAAAATTTTTGTGGGAAAATATAAACGTAACTCGTTTTGACGGAATTTTGTTTTCGATTTTGTATATGCTTGCAATTGCTTTTGTAATTGTTTTTGTTGGTTATGCGG
>CAYPIJ010000214.1:0-2156 GCA_964410755.1 uncultured Oscillospiraceae bacterium
CTAATAACATTCTTTTTAAATTTACCGAATGTATTTGAAGCAAAAAACAGTTCTTTAAAAAATCAGTCCAATGCCAATGAAATATTGATTACAAATACACTAACAGAAAATGCAGAAAAAAACGAAAATGAAATTGAAAGGGAATTTTAATATGAAAAAAATTATAACACTTTTTTTAACAGTTGCATTAAGTGCAAGCATTTGCTCTTGCGGAAATGTTTCTAAAAATGAAAATGAACCAAAAAATGCAGAAGCAATTAAACAAACGGAAACAATTACTTTGGATAATATTGTTGTTGACGATTCTTACAGAGAAAAAGACAACAGTCCGATAAGAGCGGTATATGCCTTTTTTACTGTAACATCAAATTCGGAAAATATAAAGTTTGACAGTAAAATAGATGTAACTATAAACGAAACAAACACATACAATGCTGAAGTTTTAAGAAATACTTTATGTGCTTATGCACCAAATTACTATTACAGCGGTTATTTGGAAACAGCTTACGTTGGAGAAAGTAAAAAATTGGCTACAACCTTTTTAATTCCGGAAGGTGATTTGACAGCAGGGAAAAAAATAACTTTTTCCGATAGCGGGATTGAAGATATGAACAAGCTTGTTGTATTCACGGATGATATTGTTCATGTGAACGGAGACGATGAGGCTTGTAAAGTGGTGGACGCAAAAGGATATGAAGAAATTAAAAAGAAAGATGAAGAAGCATCACCCGAATTAACACAGCAAGTGCAATCACTTATTAATGGACGTTATTGGAAAGCTTATGTAAATCCCAGTTGGTACAATATAGAATTTTCTGCTCCTAACAATTTTATATTGAAAACAGATTTGGGCGAAAACGGTGGAACTTATTCCGTAAGAAACGGTTATATTTTCTGCACATACGATTCAAATGGTGTAACTGTGAAAATACCTTATGAAATAAAGGAACAAGGGGTTTCCATGGATTTGGCAGAAGCTTTTAGCATAAAATAAAAAAATTAACTGTGCATACCAAAAATATGCACAGTTTTTTTATAATTAAATTATGAATAAAAAAACGCATAGTTGAAAACAAGAGAAAAAATGAGAAAACAAGAGAAAAAACGAGAAAAATATTTTTAAATTAAAAAAATTGAAAAAAGTGTTGACAAATTGAAAAAAATGTTGTATAATAATTTAGGTTCTTGAAAAAAGAGCTTTTTGATGTTCTTTTTTCAGGCAATAACTAAGTTAAAAAATCAAAATATATATGGAGGAAGTAAGTAAAATGATGAAAAATACTTATCTTGCAAAACCGGGCAAAGAAGAAGCTAAATGGTACATTGTTGATGCGGCTGATATGCCTTTGGGAAGAACAGCAGCTAAAGTTGCTACAATTTTAAGAGGAAAACATCGTCCCGAATTCACACCAAACGTTGATTTGGGAGATCACGTTATCGTAATTAATGCTGAAAAAGCTATCCTTACAGGTAACAAACTCAAAAACAAAATTTATTACAGACACACAGGTTACATCGGTGGTTTGAAAGCCGTTTCTTATGAAAAATTGATGGCTGAAAACCCTGAAAAAGCAATGCTTTTGGCAATCAAAGGTATGTTACCCCACAATTCTTTGGGAAGAAAAATGATTACAAAAGTAAGAATTTACAAAGGCGCTGAACATGAAAACATGGCTCAGAAGCCCGAAGTATACAACGGTTAATTAGGAGGTAACGAAAAATGGCTAAAAACATAGAAGTTTATTTGGGCACAGGCAGAAGAAAAAGCTCTGTTGCAAGAGTAAGATTGGTTCCCGGTAACGGTAAAATCACAATCAATAAAAGAGACATTGACGATTACTTCGGTTTGGAAACTTTGAAGGTTATCGTTCGTCAGCCTCTCGTTTTAACAAATCTTGAAGGCAAATTTGACGTAATTGTAAACGTATTTGGCGGTGGTGTATCCGGTCAGGCCGGCGCTATCAGACACGGCGTTACAAGAGCACTCATCAACTTTAATTCCGAACTCAAAAGCGACCTCAAAAAAGCAGGCTTCGTAACAAGAGACCCGAGAATGAAAGAAAGAAAGAAATACGGACTCAAAGCCGCTCGTCGTGCTCCACAGTTCTCAAAGAGATAATCTGCAAACTTCTCACGACTATCGAAAGCCTTTATTT
>CAYPIJ010000215.1:0-2142 GCA_964410755.1 uncultured Oscillospiraceae bacterium
CGCCTGTTGAACCACCACCGGTTGAACCTCCTGTGGAACCGCTTTCGCCTGAACCGGAACTACTGTCCGAACCTTGTGAATTGTCGTCCTTATTATCGTCTTTATTGTCATTTGAGGAATCTTCAATACCGTCAAAAACAGCTAAATCAAATTTATCGACAACATTGTCACGGTTGAAATCCGCAAAATCCTCTTTTTCGTTGTTTGCAATAAGTTCTTCAACAATTTTTTTATCCTCAATATCAACAACATTATCACCATTTACATCTCCCGGAATAAAATCAGCTGTTGTTATTTCAAGAGGTTTGTTAAAGGTAACACCTGTTTTTTTGTAGGGGATATAACCTACACCCAAAACCTCAACCGTATATGTACTTCCGTCAACTATTGTTTTATCAACCTGAAATACTGCGGTTGTTGACGAAGTTATAACACGATTTCCGCCCTCGTCGGTTGTTATATTACTTAACGGTATACTTGAAATATGTCCGTCATCTCTTGTAAGAATTACAGTAATTGCAGGATCGTTTGTAGCTGTAAATTTTGACACGCTGTCAAGCGAAAGTCTAACAGTCGCCGTTGTGCTTTTTACTTCTTTTTCACTTCCCGTAGCTGTTTTGCTCACTGCATTTGTCGGGAATATTTTATCATTACCTATTTTACAATACGAAAAATTATCAGTATCATTCATTTTCAATGTTACACTTTCTCCGGGATTTCCCTTAAATGTTATAACAAATAAATCTTGTTCATTGTCAAATTTATCGTCTCCGATAATAGAAAGAAGAAATTTGTTATCCGCATTTGCGTTGCTTGCCGTAGGAAATATCCAAGCACTTTCAGGCGGATTGTTTTTTCCTTTTAAAAACTGAACATCTTCATAGTCCAAATCCCCCTCAAATTCAAACATCATTTGTGCGATGGTAGCATCTTGCACTCCTGTAACACTGACTTTGAATTTTGCCTCACCTTTACCGAGATTTTCCTCATACGGTGTAATTACAACGTCAAAAGTTTCATTATTTGCCGCAAATATCGGCATTGCTGATGAAAATACGATGCACATACTTAGAGCAATCGTTTTAATTTTAGATATAGTTTTCCCTTTGAGATTAAAAATCATAGCATATTCCTCCTGTAGCTAAAAAATTATATTTTACTTTAATAAACAATATTCTCGTTGACAGATGTGTTCATAATTTGAGGCAAAACGGAGTATATAAAATCTATTTCCGTCTGTGCGTTTTTCCTGTCTTCCCAAATTGCGTAGTCGCAAACTGCGGAAATGAAAAGATAGACAATCGGTTTCATTTTTTCCTTGTCGCACCTTAAAATTATGGCAAGTTTTTCTGCATATCTGTCGTACATACTTTTAAAATATACGCCGTCAGCACGAATTTTTTTGCCGTAAATGGGACTTGCCGCCATTTGGTAGATAAACCTTAATTCTTTCCTGTAATAACCTATTTTTTCAAGACATTCGGAAAAAAAGCCGTCCAAATCATTGACTTTATCGAAAACGTAGGAAAAAATTTCGTCTGTAATTTTTTTCAGTCCGTATTCCGTAGCTTCACAAATTATATTTGTTTTATCGTTGAACCAATAATACAAACTACCTTGCACAAGGCCTGTTGCACGGCACAAATCTCTTATGGAAATGTTTTCAAGACCGCTTTGCACCAAATATTCGAAAATTTTATCCAAAACATCAATTCTGTCCATTGTTTGGTATGTCGCCGTTTTCACCTTTTTTCACCTCCCGACGAAAAAAAATTGAGCAATCGTTTTACTTTTGCTGAAAAAAATTTGCCTGTAACATAATCGGAATTACGTGGTAACAAAAATCGGACATTTTTTGCCAAAATAAAAAAATTAGCTTCTTTGGGCAAAAAAAGTTTCGTTTTTTCAAAATTTAACATTGCAAACAGACCAATAGGAAAACAAAGAAATTGTATTGGTCTAAAAATTATGCGATTTTTAAATATAAGTCACATTTTCTTCAAAAAATAGTTAAAAACTATTGACAAATTATTTTTCAAGTGATATAATACGTTTGTAGAGTTATATCGCTCTTACTGTTTTTACCACATAATTCCGATTATGTGGTTTTTGTTTTTTTCAGCACCTCAAAAGCCCCAATTT
>CAYPIJ010000216.1:0-2130 GCA_964410755.1 uncultured Oscillospiraceae bacterium
GTTTTATATGAAAAATAAATATTTTACATTTGTATGTGTTATTATATTTACGATAACCATGTCTACGAATTTTATAATTACAAATGCTGAGGAGAAAAGTTTTTCTGTTTCAGCTATTCAAAATGATTTATTGATGAGTGAAATGATAAAAAATCAGGCTTACTTAAGTCATATAAATTCAATACAAAAAGAAAATGAAATTACTTTAGATATAGCACCAAAAAAAGTAATGGCATTGGGAGAATATAATGATTTTTCTATAAGTGGAACTATATATTGTTAGATAATGAAGAAAAACAATTTTATACAGAAGGAGATTTATATTATGCTTTAAATTCAGAAGGAAATGAAGGAATGTATGGAACTATTACAGGTTTTTTTGATAATTCTGAAAGTTATGAAGACTACATAACTTTAAACATCCAATATATGCCAAAAACTGCAGAGTTATATGCGTTTGTTTCGATAGGTGTAGTAAATGATAATTCTTTGCCACAGTATGTAGTATTCGGGAAACCTGTAAGAGATTTGTATGATTTAATCATAGAGGCAGCTAAAATAAAAGAAGCAACTGAAATTAAAGGTGAGGAAATTTGTGAGAGTGAAGATATAAATATTAGTATGGATCATTCACCTTTTGCTGTTAGTGATTATAATACAAGTTATGTTGGTGCACAAGGTTCTTTTTTAAACGGTAATCAAGTTACTTCGTTGGCATTGTTCGCCCCAAATAGAATGAAAGCCAATTCCTCATATAAGATGTATACAAAAGTTACCGCTTCCGTAACGAATGCTAACAGTTATATACGTAATTCACAGATATTGTATGGAACAACTTCAACTTGGATAGATAAAATTTATATTTATCAGGGTTCAAAGAGTGAAGTTGATTTTGAGGTTAGTAATTTAAGCCCTGCACAAACTACATCGGGAACATCAATTTCTTTTGGTGTACCGGTTTGGAATACATGATTATCACTTTTTAATGTATCTATTTCTTTGCCTAAAATATGGACAAGTACAGCAAGGTATACCGGATCCACTGTTGATAATAGTGCTCAATGGTCATTTTTTAAATTTCCTTCTCAGATGGAGTGGCAAAATGGTAGTTGTGCCGCTACAAAAGGAGGAGTTTCGGGGTGTAGTACAATAACTTATTATAAAAATCGAACTTCTGATTATACATTCAATGTTATTGGGAGAAGCGAAACTACATTTAGTTGGCAAGATGTTTATGGTGCAGAAGTGAGAAGTGGAAGTTTTACGTCAACCAACAGTGGGGTTACACATTCGATTCTTGTGGATGCGAGCTGAAGTAAAAAATGGTGGATTTTCCGGTTTTTATGAGGAATGGTTGGTATGAAAAAAAGTTTAATTTTTTTGTTGTTGGGTTTACTCTTATTTGGAAATGTTTTTTTATACAGACAGTATACTGTTGAGAAAAAAAGCAATCTGTTGTTATATCAAAATTCTTTGAAAAATGCAAAAGAAAGCTTTGGAATTTATTCAGAGGATTACTCGGAAGAAGAATTATTCAGAGGAATTTCAAATTTTTATGTTGTTACGGAAATATCAAAAATGGAAAATAAGGGATATAAAGCTCAATTAAACGAAATTTATTACCGTGTAATGACGGATAAAGAGTACGTAAAATATAATTCCGAAAAAATTATAAGGATATTGGAATTATTGGAAAAAGACGAAAAAAATGCGGAAATAAAGATTTTTGAGTTATGCAATTCAACAAAAAATTAAAGATGAATCCATAAATGAAGAAAGCAACCGAAAAAATGAAAATTCGGTTGCTTTTTCACGTTTTTTTAAATTTTTCTCATTTTGTTTCGATAAGAAATTTTATTGCCGTTCTTTCCTCGCCTTGCACTTCTATTTCGGAAAAGGACGGAACACAAACTATATCATATCCTCCGGGTGCCAAAAAGCCTCGTGCAATCGCTATAGCTTTCACCGCCTGATTAACGGCTGCGGCTCCTATTGCCTGAAGCTCGGCATTCCCCTTTTCCCTTATAACTCCCGACAATGCTCCTGCCACAGAACCGGGATTGGAATTTTTTGATACTTTGAGTACGAACATATTTTTTACCTCCGGAAATTTTTAAATTTAATATATTA
>CAYPIJ010000217.1:0-2124 GCA_964410755.1 uncultured Oscillospiraceae bacterium
TGTTGAAAAAATATTGATTTTTATAAAATATTGTGATATAATGATATAATGATTTATTATACATAAGCGGAATGGTATAAATATAAAATAAAAATTAAAATCCGCAAAAAAGAAAAAGAAAGGACTACGAAAAAATGATTAAAGTAAGTTTGAATGACTTTGACGGTAAAAAAAGTATTTACGATGCCGTTAAAGAACAAAACCCAGAACTTTTGAAAGGAGTGCTGTGTGCAACCGTGAACGGAACAACCGTTGACTTGTCGGAATCCGTCACAGGAAACACCGAAATAGGTCTTTACACATTTGAAGACGAAGAAGGTAAAAAAACATATTGGCACACCACATCTCACGTTCTTGCGGAAGCAGTAAAAAATCTTTTCCCAGAAGTGAAGCTTGCTATTGGTCCTTCCACCGATAACGGATTTTACTACGATTTCGATGTTCCTCAAAGTTTTACAAATGAAGATTTGAAGAGCATTGAAAAAGAAATGAAAAAAATTATTAAACAAAACGCAAGAATGGTGAAAAGCGTTGTTTCAAGAGATGAAGCACTTGAAAAAATGAAAGATGAACCTTATAAGGTTGAACTTATCAACGATCTTCCCGAAGACAGTGAAATTTCTTTGTATTCACAAGGAGAATTTACAGATCTTTGTGCCGGTGCACACCTTTCCTTTACAGGTATTATTAAAGCTTTCAAGCTTTTAAGTGCAACAGGTGCTTATTGGAGAGGAAACGAAAAAAACAAAATGCTTTGCCGTATTTACGGAATTTCTTTCCCATCTAAAGATGAGCTTAACGCATACATTGAAAAAATGGAAGATGCTAAAAAAAGAGATCATAATAAGCTTGGTCGTGAGCTTGAAATTTTCACAACTTGCGATCTTATAGGTCAAGGACTTCCTATAATCTTACCTAAGGGTGCAAAAATAATGCAGATTATGCAGAGATTTGTTGAAGATACGGAAGAACAGCATGGTTGGCTCAGAACAAAAACACCTTATATGGCAAAAAGCGATCTTTACAAGCTTTCCGGTCACTGGGACCATTACCAAGACGGTATGTTTATAATGGGCGACCCTGAAGATAAGGAAGTTTTTGCACTTCGTCCAATGACTTGTCCATTCCAGTATCAAGCATATTTGAACAGAGGTCGTTCCTACAGAGATTTGCCTTTGCGTTACGGTGAAACTTCAACACTTTTCAGAAATGAAGCATCGGGCGAAATGCATGGACTTATAAGAGTAAGACAGTTTACAATTTCCGAAGGTCACCTTATGTGTACACCGGAACAACTTGAACAAGAATTTAAAGATTGTTTGGAGCTTGCAATTTATATGCTTAAAACTCTCGGACTTTATGAAGATGTTTCCTACAGATTTTCTCAGTGGGATCCCAATGACAGAGAAAAATACATAGGAACTGAAGAACAATGGGATGAAGCTCAAAGTACAATGAAGAAAATTCTCGATCATCTTGAAATTCCTTATGAAATAGGTATTGGTGAAGCTGCTTTCTACGGTCCTAAGCTCGACATTCAGATTAGAAACGTATTCGGTAAAGAAGATACTCTTATCACAATTCAAATTGACCAGATGTTGGCTGAAAAATTCGGTATGGAATATGTTGATAAAGACGGAACAAAGAAAAATCCATATATCATTCACAGAACTTCAATCGGTTGCTATGAAAGAACTTTGGCACTTCTTATTGAAAAATATGCCGGTGCTTTCCCACTTTGGCTTGCACCCACACAGGTTAAAATTCTTCCTATTTCCGACAACTATCTTGATTATGCAAAAGATGTTGAAAAGAAATTGAAGCTTAACGGATTTAGAGTTGAGGTTGATTCAAGAACAGAAAAAATAGGTTATAAAATAAGAGAAGCACAGCTTGAAAAAATTCCATATATGATTATTGTGGGTGAAAAAGAACAAGCTGAAAACAAAGTTTCCGTAAGAGCAAGAAAAGACGGCGATTTGGGGGCTATCGACCTTGAAAAATTTATTGATGATTTGAAAGAAGAAAACGACAACAAAATTATAAAATAAAAAGTTCCTCGTGGAACAATGAAAATTATAAACAATAAGGGATGGGTAAATCCGCCCGTCCCTATTGTAATAT
>CAYPIJ010000218.1:0-2115 GCA_964410755.1 uncultured Oscillospiraceae bacterium
AGCTCTCTAAGCTCTATGCTTATAACGAAAAAGCACTTATTATTATTATTATTATTATTATTATTATTATTATTATTATTAATCGTTACCTTTTTAACAAAGCTTATAAGATACGGATAATTATTATCCACAGCACACGGACAAATATACACTCCGTCGGAAATATTCGATTGTGAAAGATTTTTATACCAATCGAATTTTGTAATATCGACACGCTCCGACTTGCTCGACATAGTTTGATATATGCCTGTGGTATTTTCCACAAATGCATTAACCGAATGAATATAATCTGCGTGGCTTTTAATGTCGGACAAAATATTATCAACATTCAAGTTATAAAAAGTGTTTGCTTCATAGGGATTTTCTGCGGCAAAAAACATTCTTAATTCATTTGTTTCGGAAAAATAATTGAGAGTGTAGTTTACACTTTCAAAAGTTTTATCGTATACGTCCGATATTGAAGCAAGCTCGGAATAGTTGGATTCCAATATTTGAGTATCAATTGATTTTATGGTGTTTTGATAGAAAAAAACAGAAATCATAGTAACCAAAATAAATACCGGAATAACAATTTCGATAGTACTTCTTACTATAATGCTGTCAAAATTCAATTGTTTGCCAAAAATCTTCTTCACGCTTAGTTTTCCTTTCCGAACTGCTTTTTGTAGTCACTTGGAGAAAGTCCGGTATATTGCTTGAATTTTTTATTGAAATAAACCAAATCACCGTAGCCCACCATGTGGGAAACTTCGGTTACACTTTTGTTGGTTTGTAAAAATTCAATTGCTTTGTTCATTCTGAAATTGAAAAGATAGTTGTGGAAGGTTTCCCCTGTCTTATTTTTAAAATATTTACTAAAATAAGTAGGCTCCAAAAAGACTTCGTTTGCAACATCTTCTCTTGAAATATCGTTTTGATAGTTATTTTGTATATAAACAATAGCTGTTTTAATAATATAGTCTTCTTTTTTCGTTTGACGGCTTATGTTTTTAATTAAATAAGTAACGGCTTTTTCATAGTCGGAAAAGAATTCCAATTTTGAAATGGGAATATTAAGCTCGTTTAAACGGTGATATATATTATCCAACACATATTCATAGAAATCTTTCTTATCCTTACAAATCGTTTCAAACAGTGCAACGGCTTCTTTTTCGTCACCGTTCATAATGTGTGAAAACAATATTGAAACAGAATTATCGATATTGAGAAAATCTTTAACATAATTGGGCAAATCGCAAATATTTTTAAAACGCACTTCTTTAATAATATCAATTTGAACTTTTAAAATTTTCTTAAAAAGTGTTTCAATTTCTTTTTTATTCATAAGCTCCGCATTATCGGAAGTAAAGCCTATGAAGAAAAATTGTATATCGGTATTTTTAATCATATAAATATTTTTCAGTTTGAAATTGGTTCTGAAAATATTCAAAAATGCATTATAAACGCTGTCTTTTCCATATCTCCAATTTTCAACAACATATTTATCGAAATCAGTAATTTTGACAATGAAAAGATAGCCTGATGTTTTTTCAAAATCTATATTAAACTCAAGTGCATAGAAATTTTCTTCAATTTCATCTCGTGATTTAAACACACCTTGAATTAAATCAAGCAAATATGCTTCTTTCTTTTCATTATACAAAGCAACCATATCAAGAAATTCGGTGTCTTTTCTTGTATCAAGTTTAATTTTAATTTTATTTAATGTCATTACAAGTTCTTTTACATCTACAGGCTTTAAAATATAATTTTCAACCTGACATTGCAATGCTACTTTTGCATATTCAAATCTGCCATATCCACTTATAATAACAATATAGCAATCGTAATTTTGTGCTTTAATTTCCTTGATAAAATCAAGACCTGAAAGACCGGGCATTTTAATATCAGTAATAACCACATCAACAGGATTATCTTTTAAAAATTCCAATGCCGTTTCACCGCTGGGAAAACAGCCGTTTACGGAAAAATCCTTGCAATTTTCTTTTAAGTAACCGCTTATAATATCACGGCTCATTTTTTCATCATCAATAATTATTGCCGAATACATCAAAACACCTCGTATATTTTTACTTTTTTTAACTTACATTTTTACTACTGTATATTATTTGAATC
>CAYPIJ010000219.1:0-2066 GCA_964410755.1 uncultured Oscillospiraceae bacterium
TCTTAACATTACTGCTTTCGTCCAAATAATTGGATTTATCTATCTGAATAGAATAACACGGTGCTTGCGGAAGTGTCATTTTCCCGTCATCAGTAATTTTAAGACGAGAGTTATTAGCAAATTTTTTTATTGCAGATGCTGAATCGGAATAATCTTCCGAAAACAATATTTGATATTCAATCTTACATGATATGCTCTCGCCGTTTGAGTTTAAGTCAAGCTTATATTTTTTATCGAGTGCAAGTGCGGGAGAAACATCGATTTCAATATATTTTTTGTCTTGGCTATCTACTGTTATCGTTGTTGTAAACTCTGTATCCGCCTCATACTGTGCAATTGAAGCTTGCGTTTTTGTTACGTCTATATCCTTATTGAAAAGAATATAAATTGCGTTTTTTGTTCCGTAAATTTTCTCAATTGCAAGAGTTGTTTCGCCCTCTGCCAATGCGCAAAGGCTCATTGTGAAAATCATAACTACGGACATAAGTAATGAAAAAATTCTTTTTTTCATAGAGTAATTGCTCCTTTATCTTGTATTAAAATGTTTTATTTTTTAGATTTCAAAAATGCGTCAAGCTGTTTTTGAAGTTCGTCGATAATTTCTTGGTTACCAACGTCGTTAAGCTCTTTCTTAAACTGTTCGTAAGTTGCTTCCCAATCGGGCAATGCACCGTCTGAAAGTGACTGGTAGTATTTGCCTCTTACAGCAGATACCTGTGTAATATAGTCTTGAATGCTTGTTGTATCGGGAGTAAAGCCAATAAGCGGTGAACGATAGTCAGAGCTGTTTACTTCGTCAAATACCCATGTTTTATATTCGTCGGGATCGTCTTGTGTGTTGTATGCAAGGCTTGTGTTACCTACAATCCATTTGTAAATTCCATAACGTTCATTTGAAGTACCCTGTGCACCGTAAGGTGTATGGATTTTATCATCGCCGACTTTTTCGTAATGATTTCCTTCAATACCGAATGTAAGCATATTGTAATAATCTTTATCGGTTTGAATAAGGTTAATAAACTGCATTGCTTTTTCTTTATCTTTACAAGATTCTGTTATTGAAGTACCGCCTGCTGTATTTGTTCTTGTAATGTAGTATTTATCCGAATAAGGAATAGTTATAACGGGTTTGTCATATTTTTCGGACAATGTTTTTTCAACAAAAGGTGTCCAACCTTCGTCCCAAAATGCATAACCGCCGATTTTACCCTGGTAACTGCTTCTGTCTTTTACTGAAAGTATATCAGGTCTTATGTAACCTTTTTTAAACCAGTCACTTGCAACAGAATATCTGAATTTTGCATCACTGTCAAGTGCATAGTTGATAACTTTTGTTTCGTTGCCTTCGTCTACACCATAAGATGAAACAAAGGAATCATGTCCTTTTGTATTAAGAATTGTTGCATCTTTAAAGTTGATGCCGTTTTTCTTCAATGTTGCCATATATTCTTCAAGCATATCATACAATTCTTTGTTGTCGAATGTTGTTTTGCCGTAAAGAACTTTTTTGAATTTTTCAATATCCAAATATTTTTCAGCTTCGTCTTTGAAGAATACAATAGCTCTCATATTTGCACACATCTGATATGAAGGAATACCATAAACTTTTCCGTCTATTTTTTGATAGTCCATAAGCCAATCGGGAAGTGTTTCAACTGTTTTTTTACCGTAGTCTTTCAACAAATCATCGAGAGGTGTAAAAGTTCCGTTTCTTACTTCGCTTGAAAAATCAAGACCGTAATTGTTTGCAATGTCGACTTTTTCTCTTGCGGATGTCATAAGCATAAATTTCTGCTTGTATTCGGAAAGAGGGATAATTTCAAAGGACATATTTATTTTGTAACCGTCCTCTTCAAGCTTATCGTTTAACTTATCCCATACAAGGTTGCAGTCCTCCTGCATACCGGGACCACCCATAACATAGTGGAGCTTAGCCACCGTGTCTTTTTTGCCTGTTTGGAATGAACAGCCGCTGAATGCGCCTGCGAGAGTTGCGACAGCCACTATACCGGCTATCTTTTTTGTGAGTTTTTTCATTTTGTTTTTCTCCTTTTTATATAAATTTT
>CAYPIJ010000220.1:0-657 GCA_964410755.1 uncultured Oscillospiraceae bacterium
CATAAATAGTGTTCACTGTTTTGTCCAGGAACATTCTATCATGAGATACAACAACGACAGCTTTTTTATATGAGGAAAGGTAATCTTCAATCCAAGCCACAGCGTCAACATCAAGGTGGTTTGTAGGCTCGTCAAGCAAAAGCAAGTCGGGTTTAGAGAGTAGTAGCTTTAAAAAAGCTATTTTGGTACGCTGACCGCCGGAGAAATCTGAAAGCGGCTTCTGTTTATCAGAATCACTAAAACCGAAACGCTTAATGGCTGCCTCATACTCTTTTTCAAAATAAAAACCGCCCTCGTTAGTGAAAATATCAAGCAGGGTAGTATATTTTGAGATATTGTCTTGGGTTGGATTGTCATCCATTTTAGCTTGAAGTATATCAAGCTCATTTTTCATATTGATAATATAATCGTAGGCACTTCTTATTTCTTCCAGAAGGGTTAAACTGTTATCCTTAAAAGCCATTTGATTAAGCGTACCTATGGTTGGTTTGCCTGAAATAATAAACTGGCTGTCGAGAGTCGGGTCATCCTTAGCAAGTTGAATTTCACCGGCAATAAGGCGCAACAAAGTTGTTTTTCCGCAACCGTTTCTTCCAACAATACCGATACGGCTTTGAGTGTTAATTTCAATATTAACTTTTTTTAAAATCGGTTCAC
>CAYPIJ010000220.1:667-2039 GCA_964410755.1 uncultured Oscillospiraceae bacterium
AACAACACCGTTTTGAATTTTTATTTGCATTATTTTCGTTCCTTAAAATGATTTGTTATATTCTAACATTAATTAGGACAAATTGCAACAATGACAGGAAAAATAGGAAATCTTGATAAAAATGGGGCAGCTTAAAAAAATATTAATAACTATACAAAATTAAGATTTTGTATAGTTAAGGGGAGTGAAAACGGAAATTACCATACCATATAATAAAATCTTCTGGTGAAAACAACTATAATTAAATTCTTTCGTTTGTGTTATAAAACCTTACAATTTAATCTGTAGGGACTTTTAAACACATTCAGCTGTTGATTATTTGATTATCATTTATATTAGAACGGCTTACGCAAGGTTTATAAGCTAAATTAAGTCCGGTTAAAAAATGTTTTATGCTTTAAGCCGTTTGATAGAAATTTTCTAAATGATGATTGGATCGATTAAAAAATTTCCATCAAATGTCTTTTTTATTGATTATAACTTAAATCATGTTCTTAGCTTGTTTTTACAGGACTCATTATAAATAGCTACCAAACTAAAACATTGCAATTATTTTTTATAGCTAAACTATAACTATGTTATTTTATTATCAGTAAATAAAATAATTAAATTATTGCTTGCTGATATTTACACACAAAATAGATTTATACTTGACTTATATTTAATAGTTTTGTATACTTATATCATACTTAAAATTTAAATTGAAGCTGAATAAATTTTTAATAGCCTTATAACCAACTATACAAAATCTTAAATTGATTATAATTAAACATATAATTTTGTATAGTTGACTGTAGCTTTATGATTAGGAGTTGTTGTTTTATGCTTGAAAATATTGATAGAAACTTACTTCCGCCGTTGGTTAATGAATATATAAGCGAATTAATGATCGTTAAAGCACGTTCTAAAGCAACTGTAGAGCAATATGTTACTGACTTATATCTGTTCTTTTGCTTTTTGGAAAATAAGGACACTACCCTATCCGATGATAAAAACCGTAAGCAGCATGACCTTTCTTATTTAGATGCAGAGTATATGAGTAAAATTACTTTGAAAAACGCAACAGAGTTTTTGCTGTATTGCAGCGAAGTGAGAAATAATGATATTAAGGCCAGAGCGAGAAAAGCTTCATCTATAAGAGGTTTCTTTAAATTCATTAGCGATAAAATGAACTACATTGAAAAAAATCCCATGTCGCAGCTTCAAGTCGCTTCAAGCAAAAAAGTTTTGCCGAAGTACTTGACCCTTGAGCAAAGCATTGCACTGCTTGACAGTGTTAGCGGTGAAAATATGGAACGTGATTATTGCATTTTAACCCTTTTTCTTAATTGCGGACTTAGACTCGCTGAGCTTGTTGGACTCAACATAAAGG
>CAYPIJ010000221.1:0-2006 GCA_964410755.1 uncultured Oscillospiraceae bacterium
GTATATAATTGCTATATAATAAAAATTTGAAAGGAACTTTAAAAAATGATTTACAGATTTATGTTTAAAGGCTATCCCAACTCGGAAAGCTACACAATAAAAAACACAACAGACTTTTTCAATCCCTCGGTTTTCACTTTTGAGGATATGATGTTTTTATACGTTGAAGCAAAAACTCCCGTTATCAATCCCGACGACGTTATAGAAGCGGATATGAAAAAATATCCCGACGGAACAAACTGGGAAGAAATGTCGGAAATTTTCCACTACTCACAACCCCAAAGTGACGAAGACTGGGAAAGAAAACAAGAAAAAACGCCTTATATGCAAATTAACTATGTTCGTCCAGGCAAAATTGCCAGCTACATATACTACCATTTCCAATATCAGGAAGAATATCCTTGCGACGGTGACAAATACGGAATTATTTTCCATTGCGGAAATCTTCTTGTTATGTATCTTGAAAATCCGTGCGAACTTGCAACACCATATAAAGGACTTTTATCTTCAAAAAACAGTCCCAAAGATGACGATTGGCAAGACCTTATGAATAAGCATTTCGATCCCGATTTCGGCGGTTGGACACGCACTAAAAAAATATAACAAATACATAAAGGCTGTAAAAAATTTACAGCCTTCTTTTTTATTCATGGAAATTTTCAAGTTTTTCAAGATATTCTTGAGCTTTTTTTTGGTCTGCCTTTGATTTATCAAGTTCTAAATCAAAAAGAATATTCGTTCCCTCATATTTTTCGTTCGGAGTAATAATTCCGCTGTCTTTGTCAAAATCGTATTGCGTATTATTCAAAAAAGTACTGTCGGTAACTGCGAGATAAATATTTCTGTCGGCAAAAAGCTCTACACTGTCGCACTCGATTATGCGATATAAAATTCCGTCAATAATCTGTGCCGAATAACCTCCGTTCATTGTAACAATGTTGTATCTAAAGGGTTCAAGCCCCTGAATTAATGGAGTTACAAGAATTTGGTCGTCATAGCTCATTTCACTGCCGTCACTTTTTTCAACGGCAACGGCAACATAAGTTCTTTCTGGAAACAAATCCCAAACCGATGACTTAAATTTGCTTATTTTTTCTCCCGAAGCAATTCCCAAAACGGTAGCCTTATATTTTCCGTCCGATTTTGTTTCGGAAATAATTTCGTTTTCGTCGAAATATTGCGAAAGCACCGTATCGCCGATATTGTCGGCAACGTCCTTAGCAGACAAAAATTGCACGGCTGAAAATCCCGTTATTCCGATAATGCAAACAACAATTGCCGTTAATAAAATTTGTTTTTTTGTAAATTTTTTCTTTTTCATAGTATACAATTCCTTTCTTGGTGTAATGTAAGGAGTTGCCATTTTTGTTTTTGTGATTTCCGCATGCTTACGCAGCCTTTTTTCCAATTCATTAAAATCCATTTAAAACGCCTCTCCTTCCAAATTTTTTTTCAGTATTTCCAACGCCTTTTTTGTTCTGTATTTTACGGTTGAAACAGGAAGCTCCAAAGTTTTTGCCACGTCCTCATATTTCATATCGTTGTAAAAACGCAAGGTTATGTAAACGGACAATTTGGACGGCAATTGGCAAACTGCCTCAATTATCCCAATTTCTTCCCTTTCCATACCGTAAAAAACATCGAGAGAATCTCTTAATTCTTCCGTATATCGCTGTTTTTTCAAAAAATCCTTACACTTATTTATAACAATACGTGTAAGCCACGTTTTGAACAAATCCTTGTTTTTAAGCTTGTCGAATTTCAAAAAAGCACTTAAAAGAGCTTCCTGAACACAGTCCTTGGCATCTTCCGTATTATGCAAATATCCTGTAGCCACCAAAAACAAAGACTTTTCGCATTCCTTATATTTTGTTTCAAACATCTCTCGCAAGGTTGATTCCCTCCTCTTGTTTTGCAAAAGCTTTTACATTTATTAGACGATTGAAAACCGAAAAAAATCAAAAAAAGAAAAAATTTTTCAAAACTTTTTATTTTTTATTATATAT
>CAYPIJ010000222.1:0-2004 GCA_964410755.1 uncultured Oscillospiraceae bacterium
CAGTTGGGTTGTTCAAAAAACAGAGTTGACGGAGAAATTATGATTTCTTCCCTTTGCGAAAACGGTGCAATTCCCGTCGACAACGAGGACGCTGCCGATGTTATAATCATTAACACTTGCGGTTTTATAGAAGATGCAAAAAAAGAAGCAATTTACGAAATTCTTTCAGCCATAGCAACACAAAAAAAAGTAATTGTAACAGGTTGTTTGGCGCAAAGATACAAAAAAGAAATTTTGGAAAACTTTCCCGAAGTTTTCGGCGTTGTAGGTGTTTTCGATACCGATAAAATCGCAAATTGCGTTGCAAATGCGGTTAATGGTGAAAAAAACGAATATTTTGAAACAAAAAAAGCAATTCCTTTTGAGGACGTAAGACCGAGAGTTTTAACAACTCCTTTCTACTACTCTTTTCTAAAAATTGCCGACGGTTGCAGTAACGGTTGTTCCTACTGTACAATCCCGAAAATAAGAGGAAAATACGTTTCCGAACCTTTGGAAAAGCTTGTTAAAGAAGCAAATTTTCTAAGCGAAAACGGTGTAACCGAGCTTATTGTAATAGCACAAGACACATCAAGATACGGACTTGATTTGTATAACGAAAAAAAGCTTACCGAACTTCTTGAAAAATTGGAAGAAATAGACGGCTTTAAGTGGATACGTCTCCACTATCTCTACCCCGAAGCCGTAACGGACGAATTATTGGACTTTATTGCAAATTCAAAAAAAGTTATCCCCTATTTCGACATTCCCATTCAGCATATAAACGACAGAATTTTGGCGCTTATGAACAGAAAAACTTCAAAGGAAGAAATAATAGCTTTACTTAAAAAAATAAAAGCTAAAATTCCTCAAAGTGTTCTTAGAACATCGCTTATAAGCGGTTTTCCCTCGGAAACACTTGAAGAACATCTTGAGCTTTTGGATTTTGTAAAACAAGGTTGGTTTGACCGTTTGGGCGTATTCCCATATTCAAGAGAAGAAGGCACAAAAGCAAGTCAAATAACAAAAAAAGTAAGAAGAAGCGAAAAAAATCGTCGAGCAGACGAAATAATGAAAGCACAGATGGAAATTTCACTTTTGAAAAACCGCAAAAAAATCGACAAAACCTACGAGGTTCTTGTTGAGGGAATAGATACCGTCAATAACATTTATTTCGGAAGAACATATATGGATTCACCCGACATTGACGGAACAGTTTATTTCACAGCAAATTCACCTGTTGACATAGGCGAATATGTAAACGTAAAAATCACAGCCTACGACAACTACGATTTAACGGGAGAGTTGGTATAAATGAGCAACAATTACAATAATCTTTTTATAGAGGTTGACCCACATGTTCACAGTGTTATAAGTCATCATGCAACGGCGACCCTTAACGAGCACATTGAAAAAATAAAAGAAATGGGAATGAAAGGACTTGCACTTACAAATCACGGTCCTGCTTACGGTGACGGCGGAAAAGAAGAATATTTTTCCATTTTAAAAAACTCACCGAAAACAATTGATGGAATTGATTTTTACAAAGGTGCGGAAGCCGATATTATCGACTATTGCGGACAAACAGACTTATCAAATGTAACGTTGGCAGGTCTTGATTGGACCATAGCGAGCATACACAAGCGTTGCTTGTCGCCTGCAATGCCGTCACTTATAACATCAGCATACATTAAGGCAATTTCAAACCCATATATTCATTGTTTGGGACACATCGGACAATCAAAATTCGAGTGCAATTTTGAAAAGGTAGTAAAAACCGTAAAAGAGCACGAAAAAGTTATAGAAATCAACAACAGCTCACTTGCGGGAATGAGAAAAGGGGCAACTGAGCTATGCCCTATTGTGGCTAAGCTTTGCAAAAAATATCGTGTTCAAATCGTTGTTTCCTCAGATTCACACTCAAAAGAGCAAACGGGAGACTTTTCTCTTGCTTTGGAGCTTTTGAAAAACAAGGATTTTCCAATTGACTTAATCATAAACAGAAAAAACGACGAATTTAAAGAC
>CAYPIJ010000223.1:0-1994 GCA_964410755.1 uncultured Oscillospiraceae bacterium
TCCGTCTTCTATTCCTCTTACAGTATCATACACTTCTATTTGTGGCCAATTGAGAACGCCCACGCTGTCCTTAAGAGTATAGTCTTTATTTTTTACATCAACAAAGCTATCTTCTTTGTTTTTAACAACAATATTTCTCCAAATATTTGCACCGGGAGAATATGAACCATCGTACATAGCATAAAGATATGGGTAGGATTTTTTGTAAGCTTCCGTAGTTATGTCAACACCTCTGTAATCGTCTGCCGGTGCAAAAGCTCGTCTGTTTTGCAAGCTGTCTTTTGAAAGTAAAACTTTTCTGACACCTTTCCAGCAAAAAGCATTATGCTTCATTGTCAATTTACAGTCGAAAAAGATATTATTGGAAACTGATGTTTCACAGCCTCTGTTCCAAAAAACAACTCCGAAATTATCGTCTTGTATATCGGAAAAATAGTTACCGTAAACCATATTAAAGCTTGAATAATCGTCAAAATAAATTGCACAAATTCCCCAGCTTGCACTAACTGTCGGTTTCAAGTGGTGGAAATAATTGTATCTTATAACGTTACCAACCTCGGAAACATCTCTACCCATATAAAAAGCACCTGCGTCCGCAACTTCTTTTACAGAATCGCTGATGTCGTTATATTCAATAATGTGATTATTTCCGTGAAGATAAATAGCAAAACCAGACATATCGAAAATTTCACAATTGGAAATACGATTTCCGCACCCTAAAATATGAATGCCTGCTTTATATGTTTTATCAATTCTGTTTGCATTGTAAATTTTACAATTTGTTACAAAGTTATTGGCATTTTCAAGAGTTTTTCTGTTTCCGCCGTTCAAAAGAACACCACCTGAACCGATTGAATATATTTCACAGCCATCAACTCCGTTATAGTGACCTCCGTTAAATTCAGCTCCTGCATAATGATACAAATTAACCTGAAATCCACCCATTTTTCTTTTTTGCATAACAGGTTCTTTTTCTTTCGGAATAATATCCTCGGAAATTGTTCCGTCAGTATAATTACCGAAGCCCTTTCCTATTTGTACACCGATTGTGCCGATATTTCTTATAACACAATTTTTCACAACACAATTTTCTCCACCCTCAATGTAAACTGCACTGTATCTTGAATTTTCCAATACAACGCCTTCAACAGTAATATTTTTGGAATTTTCAATTGCAATTAAAGGTTCTCCCAAAGATGACACCTCTACCAATGCATCGGTTATATCTTCAGTGGGAATAAAATAGAGCTTTTTGTTTTCGCAATCTATGAAATATTCGCCCTTTTCACTTAGTTCTTCAATTAAATTGAGAACTCTCCAATTGCAAAATTCTTCATCTTTTACACCTGCATAATGCGGACTGTTCAAGGTAATTGTTTTATTTTCAATATCAATTTTATCTATACCTATGGTATCCTTGGCATAGCTCCAGCAAAAAATTCCCGTAACGGAAGCCTGATGTGCATCTTTCCAAAGCTTACATCTTTCGTCTTCAAATGCAATTACGGGCTTTTTGTTTTCAAAATCGCCATTGCGCGGTACGCTTCCTCCGTCAACGGTTTTTAATTTATAAGCAGGCTTATCTTTTTTTGGATAAATTACAACATTCTGTGGTTTTCCGTTTATAAAAAGCTCTGTATGTGAAGCTTTTGTGCAACGGTCAAAGCCTACATTACCGTATTTTTCTAGTTCAGTTTCCAAATTTGACAAATCAGCCTCAAAAACACTATCCAAAATATCTTTATTTATTATTCTGTTTTTTATTTTTTCGTCAGAAAGCTTATATATACATTCATTCGGAATAACAACACCTCCGTCAAAATACACTTTTTCGTTTTGATAGGGCTTTATGGTAATATTAATTTTTCCTATTATTTCCAACGTTTCAAAAAAGCGGTATCTCCCCTCTCGAACGTATATTTCTCCTCCGTTTTCTTCTATTCTTTTTATTGCTTCGGCAATGGTAGCCAAAGGCTCTTGCATACTTCCAATAT
>CAYPIJ010000224.1:0-1948 GCA_964410755.1 uncultured Oscillospiraceae bacterium
ATTTTTTGCAATCTAAAAAACACCGCATAATATTGTATCATAAAGAAAGAAATTTTGCAACATATTTTTTAAAATTTTTCATTTATGCAAGATAAAAATCCACCTTACCGTTTATAACATCACATTTATCCACAATAACGCTTACTTTTTGTCCCATAACAAATTTATTTTTATATCTTTTTCCTCTTATTGTAAATTCGTCCTCGAAATATTTATAATAATCACCTTTTATGGTTGCCAAAGGCACAAAACCCTCAACAGTATTTTCAAGCTGAACGAAAAATCCGTTTTCGCACATTCCGCTTACAAAACCCTCATATTTTTCTCCAAGATAATTTTCCATAAATTCCGCTTTTTTAATGTCATTTGCTTCTCTTTCGCAAACAAATGCATTCACTTCCCTATCACTTGACTGCTCCGCAATATTACCCACGATTTTATTGTATCTTTTTAAGGATTTTCCGTCGAGAAAATCGCTTAAAATTCTGTGTATCATAAGGTCGGGGTATCGTCTTATGGGCGATGTGAAATGGCAATATTTTTTAAAATTCAGTCCGTAATGTCCCAAAGGCTTTTGAGAATATTGAGCCTTTTGCATAGACCTTAACGCTATTTGATGAACAGCGGTTTTAAAATCGGAATTTTCTGCATTTAAAAGAATATCGTCAAATTCCTCCGGTGTTGGCTTTTGCGACATTGTATGCTTTATTCCGTAGGAATCCAAAACCTTATAGAGAGAGTGAATTTTTTTGCTGTCTGGTTCTGTATGCACACGATATATAAAAGGAAAATTGTTTTCCATGGCAAAATCAGCAACGCAAACATTTGCACAAAGCATAAATTCTTCTATCATTTCGTTTGCAAAACTTATGGGATAGGCATAAATATCTTTTACTTTTCCGTTTTCGTCAATTTCAAAATACGGTTCGGGAAAATTAAACTCCACAAAACGCTCTTTTTCTCTTTTTTTACGCATAAGACGATAAAGCTCATGCATAAGCAAAATATTTTCTTTAAATGGCAAAAACGGTTCTGTTTCTTCAGAAAAATCGCCCATAACAATTTTTTTGACAATATTATACGTTAAACGTGCGGAAGATTTTATATAACTCTTTCTCAATTCGTAATCCGTTACATTTCCGTTATTGTCAATTTTTATTATGCAAGAAAAAGTAAGCTTAATTTCGTTGGGATTTAAGCTGCAAAGGTCGTTTGAAAGACGAAAAGGAAGCATAGGTGCAACTCTGTCGGGCAAATATACACTTGTGCCTCTCTTGTATGCTTCATTGTCCGTAGGACTTCCCGATTTTACATAATGGCTGACATCTGCAATATGAACTCCCAAAGTATAGCCGTTTTTTTCTTTTCTTACGCTTATGGCATCGTCCAAATCTTTTGCATCGTCACCATCTATTGTCACGATTGTTTCATTTGTCAAATCAAGTCTCTTTGAAAGTTCTTCTTCAGTGATTTTCTTGTTCGTGCTTTCGTCCTTTAAAACATCTTCGGAAAATTCGGCAAAAACGTTATACTTCCGCATAACAACAAGCATATCGTTACCAAAGTCGTCATATTTCCCCAAAAATTCTCTTACGTAAACTGTAGGAGTTTTTTCTTTTGTACCATAGCTTAAAATATCGGCAACCACAACATCACCATCAGAAAGCATAAAGGTAATATCGGGGTTAAAATGCTTGATTTTAAACACAAAAGGAATTTTATTGTTAAACGGCACAAAATAAGACTGATTTCCCTGTCTTTGATACGTTCCCGCAAGAGTGGAAATATCTCTTTTTACAATTTCGGTAATTTTACATTCCGGTCGTCTGCCTGTTTTTATAAGCTTCGCTCTTACGGTATCCCCCATAAAAGCACCGTTCATATTTTTTTGCGAAACGTAAATTCCCTCGTGCTTTTCAATGTCAACAAAACCATAACCGTATTTTGT
>CAYPIJ010000225.1:0-1946 GCA_964410755.1 uncultured Oscillospiraceae bacterium
GTTTGGTCTAAAATTCGCGATGTTATCTAAAGTATAAATATGAATGCTGTAGCTTAATAAAAAAATAATTGTGATAAAATAAAAAGTTAGGAGAAAAAACAATATGAATGAAATTAAATGTCCAAATTGCGGTACGGTTTTTCAAGTGGATGAATCAAGTTATGATTCTATTGTTAAACAGGTTAGAGATAGGGAATTTTCTAAGGAAATAGAAGATCGTGAAAAACATTATTCGCAAGAAAAGGAAACGGCTGTGAAGCTTGCAAAAACGGAAGCTGCGGAAATTTTGAATAAGGAATTATCAAAGAAAGAAGCGGAAATTATAGACTTACAGGCAAAATTAAAAGCTGAAGAAAACAATAAAAATGTTGCGGTTTTGAAAGCTGTTTCAGAAAAAGACAAAGAATTGTCTGAAAACAAGGAAGAAATATTGAAATTAAAAGCTGAAATTAATTCTATTGAGGCTGAAAGAAAATTGGCTATAAGTGAAGCTGTAAGTGACAAGGAAAAAGAAATTTCAAAACAAAAAGAAAAAATTGCACTTCTTAACGGACAGATAGAAACAAACGAAAAAACCGCTCAGTTAAAAGAGCAAACATTGAAAGAAAATTATGAAGAAAAATTAAAGGGAAAAGATGAGCAAATAGCCTATTATAAGGACTTGAAAGCAAAGCAATCCACAAAAATGGTCGGTGAAACTTTAGAAAAACATTGTGAAATTGAATTCAATAAACTTCGTGCAACAGGATTTAAAAATGCATATTTTGAAAAAGATAATGATGCGAAATCCGGCAGTAAGGGAGATTTTATATTTAAAGAATTTGCCGATGACGGAACGGAATTTATTTCCATAATGTTTGAAATGAAAAACGAAATGGACGAAACTGCAACAAAGCATAAAAACGAGGATTTCTTTAAAGAACTTGATAAAGACAGAAACGAGAAAAAATGCGAGTATGCTGTTTTGGTTTCGTTGTTGGAATCCGATAATGAGTTATATAACACAGGAATTGTTGACGTATCGTACAGATATCCTAAAATGTATGTTATAAGACCGCAATTTTTTATTCCAATGATTACTTTGCTCAGAAATGCTTCTTTAAATGCATTGCAATATAAACAAGAGTTGGCTGTTATACGTAGTCAAAATATCGATATATCTCATTTTGAAGAAGACATTAACGAGTTTAAAGATAAATTTTCCAGGAATTACAGATTGGCAAGTGATAAATTTAAAAAAGCTATAGAAGAAATAGATAAGACTATTGACCATTTGCAAAAAATAAAGGAGGCTCTTTTGTCTTCGGAAAATAATTTGAGGTTGGCTAATAATAAAGCAGAAGAACTTTCTATAAAAAAGCTTACAAAAAATAATCCTACAATGGCTGAAAAATTTGCAGAATTGGAAAATTAAAATAATATAGTTAAAAATGATGACGTTTGAGTGAGAACAGAATAAAGTTAAGCTTATGGACCACAAATCAATTTAAGGGAAACGTTTTCGTATAATATTGAGTAATACTTCAAAGAATATATAAAACCACAAAAAATCGTGTAAGGTAAAAGAAAAACCGCTATATTTAGCGGTTTTTCTTGCTTTTGGTCGGAGTGACAGGACTTGAACCTGCGGCCCCTTGAACCCCATTCAAGTACTCTACCAAACTGAGCCACACCCCGAAACAACATATATTATACCACATATTTTGGATTTGTCAAGTGCTTTTTACAAAAAATATAATTTTTTTTAAATTCTCCTTTAGATTATCAAATTTAAAATGATATAAGATTTGACATATTTAATTTGATATGATATAATTGATACATCAAAGATGAATTTGCTTGTTTCATACAAAATAATTCGGGAGGTGATATTTTGATTTTAAACGAGAAAGAAATTAAAATAATTACAAAAGGTGCGTTTTATGCTTAAGTATATAGAGGTATAA
>CAYPIJ010000226.1:0-1934 GCA_964410755.1 uncultured Oscillospiraceae bacterium
GGAGTATAGCCTTCTTCTTTACTCAATACTCTGTCAACATATTTTTCTTTTAAAATTTGTTTTCTTATAACAGATTTTATGGAAGATTTTTTCACGCCGTACTCTTCTTCAAGTTTGGAAACAGTTTCGCTGTCATAAGTTTTGGAAAATTGAGTATTCACTTCTTTTCCCGTAACGGTAATATCGGATTCTCTTGCGGCTTGCGCCAAAACAGCGTAGTGAATAATTTCACTAAGCGCGCTTTCTTTTATGAAATCGGCAGGTTTTTTTCCGTCAATTTCCGTATTCCAATATTCTTTTTTCTGTTCGTCAGTCATATTGCTCATATATTGAGTGGTAATCCCCTCAACCGTAACGGCTATGAAAAACTCAAGTTCCCCTTTTGTAACCGTTTCGTCTTTCACATTCACCACCACATCGTCTGCCGAACCGCACGCAGACAAACAAGTCAACAACATTACTGCCGTAATAAGCATACAAATTAGTTTTTTCATGGCTTTTTTGTTCCTTTCAAGAAATTTTTAAAGTCTATATATTTCAATTATACACCATTTCTTTAAAAAAAGCAATATTTTTTATTATTGTAACAAAATTTTAATGTTTTGTCAAGGTTTTGTAACATTTTTTGGTAAGCAAAATAATTATCTTCCTATTTTCTTTTTATAATCGGTTATACCTTTTTCAAATTTATTATCCCCCGGCTTATAATAAACACTTTCTTTTATGGGATCTGGCAAATATTGTTGTTTAACATAATGATTAGGATACTCATGGGGATATTTATACCCTATTCCGTGTCCCAATTCTCCACTCATGGCATAATGAGCATCTTTTAGATGGTCGGGAATTTCACCGCAATTATAATTTGTTACATCGTTCATTGCACTGTCTATGGCACATATCACGGAATTTGATTTTGGTGAAGTAGCCAACAAAATAACGGCTTGTGCCAAAGGAATACGCCCTTCCGGTAACCCTAATTGGTATGCACTGTCACAAAGTGACTTTACAATTGAGGCAGCCTGAGGATATGCAAGACCTATATCTTCACTTGCAATAACAAGCAAACGTCTTATGGGCGAAACAATGTCCCCTGCACATAAAAGTCGTGCAAGGTAATGAAGAGCCGCATTTTCGTCACTCCCTCTTATGGATTTTTGAAATGCGGAAAGTATATCATAATGACTGTCTCCGAATTTATCATATCGGAAATTGTTTTTCGCTGTAATATTTTTAACAAGTTCTTCGTCTGCATGAATAACATTGTTTTTATCCGGTTTGCCAACAATCGTGCACATTTCCACGGCATTAACGGCTTTTCGACAATCACCTCCCGAATTAAGGGCTATGTATTCTCTGGCTTCGGGCGTCAACTCTACTTTTTGCACTTCACTTATTTTTTGTTCCGCTCTTTCAACCGCTTTTATCAAGTCGTCTTTTATAAGCTCTTTAAACTCAAAAATACTGCATCTTGACAAAAGAGCGTTATATATGTAAAATGACGGATTTTCGGTAGTGCCTGCGATAAGTGTAATTTTTCCTTTTTCAACATATTCAAGCAAAGACTGTTGTTGCTTTTTATTGAAATTTTGAATTTCGTCCAAATACAAAACAACACCCTCATTTGAAAAATAGCCGTCCAAATCCGCAATAATGGTTTTAATGTCGGAAACAGATGCATTGGTTGCATTAAGCTGATATAACTTTTTATCCGTAAGTTTTGTAATAATTGTTGCAATCGTCGTTTTTCCAGTACCGCTCGGTCCGTAAAAAATCATATTCGGAATGACTTTTTTCTCAATTATCGCTCTCAACGGTTTTCCCTCACCCAACAAATGTTGTTGTCCGAAAACCTCATCTATACTTTCGGGACGTATTCTGTCCGCCAACGGTTTATTCAAAAAAATCCACCTCCAAAAACAATACTTATTTAT
>CAYPIJ010000227.1:0-1910 GCA_964410755.1 uncultured Oscillospiraceae bacterium
GTGTAAACATTTTTATCGCCTCCTAATTTTATTATATCACTTTAAGTGAAAAAAAGATATAATAAATTTGAATATATCAAAAAAATGTATAAAGATAAGTATATGCAAAAAGCATATACTTATCGGAAAGAATGCATGTTCTAACTTGTTTTATTAAATTTGTTCTACACTTAAAGTTCCGAAAAAAATTCAACTTTTTCTTTTCTTTTTCCGCAAGACATAGAACCCTCGGGACAAGCACCTCTTACGCATTTCGGACCTGCATTTTTAAAGATAACGGGAGCTTCTTTTTTTACGATTTTTAAAATTTGCGTTGCCAATTCTCTTATTTCCCATTGTGCTCTTTCACAACAGCGTTCCGAAAAGAAATTGAGCAAACTTCTTGCATTAAAAGTCATAACAAGCTTTGTTTCGCATGCGTTTGGCAATACAAAACGTGCATCTTCGATTGCTTTTTTTCTTGCGGCTTTTTCGTCCATGGTTTTTTTATGTTCCGAAAAAAGTATTTCCGTTAAATCGTTGTAGGATTTCAAAATAGTATCCATTGTTTCGTTGTATTTTTTCAACGCTTCTTCGTTCTTTTCAATTTCAGGTGGAGTGATAAATTCAAAACTGCCCTCTTCAACGTATCTTTGCGATTTTACACTGTAGGAAGCCATTCTGTGACGTGTAAGCTGTGCCAAAAGTGAGCGTGAAACGCCCTCAACACCGAAAGTAAACGTGATATGTTCCAAGGGGCTTTCGTGACCCAAGGACATAAGGTGATTTAAAAATTTTGTCGTTTTTTCGGGGGTGAGGTTGTCGAGAATGTTCTCGCTTCCGCTGTTTGAATAGCACATTTTTGCGGCAGCCGCAACTATTTTTTCAGGTTCGGGAGTATGTGTGATGAGATTTACTTTAACCATTTTTATTTAACCTTGCCTTTCATAATTCTTTCTGCTGTTACTTTTATCAAAAATCGTGGTAATGCCAACATTCTTATGAATCTTGTGGGTTGTTTTATAAGTCTGTAAAGCCATTCCAAGTTGAGCTTTATGAAAATGTCGGGTGCACGTTTTGCCGTTCCTGCCAAAACGTCCAAAGAACCGCCCAATCCCATAAGAACCTTGCCTTTAAGCTTGTCTTTGTTGTCGTGAATCCATTTTTCCTGCTTCGGAGCACCGAGACAAACAAAAACAATGTCGGGATCAGCTTCATTTATTATAGATGCAATGTCGTCGTTTTCATTAAAATATCCACTGTGTGTTCCGACGATTTTTAAGTCGGGATATTTTTTCAAAACATTTTCTTTTGCTTTAATTCCCACTTCCTCCTTTGAACCGAAAAAGTAAAAACTTAAATTTTCTTTTGAGCCTCTTTTTAAAAGCTCGCAGGCAATATCGTAGCCGGGACATCTGCCTTTTAAAGGTGTGCCGAGAATTTTTGCACCGATAACGACGCCTATGCCGTCAGGTGTAAGAATGTCACCTTCATTTAAAAGCTTCGTTAAATTTTCGTCTTTACGAAAGTTTTCTATAATTTCGGAATTTGGTGTGAAAACGCAAGTGGAAATTTTTTCTTTCGCTCTTTCTATTATAATGTCTGTAGCTTCGTTAACTGTAACATCGGAAATTTTGAAGCCCAAAACATCAACTTTTTTTATTTTGTTAAAATTCATAATTTTTCTTCCTTGATTATTTTTTATCCACAAAATGTAGAGATATATTCATTATATAACATTTGATTTATTTTTGCAATAGTTTTTTGTTATTTAATGAAAATGTTTTTAATTTTTTCTTATTTTTAGCTTAAAAAAACTGCAAATAAAGGTATAAAAAACAAAAGTTCCAAAAAAGAATAAAAAATTTTCAAGTCGAAAAATAGCATAAAAACAGGGGTTTTGAGGAATTGGAAGAAAAAAGTTAAAAAAA
>CAYPIJ010000228.1:0-1895 GCA_964410755.1 uncultured Oscillospiraceae bacterium
ATATAAAATAGAAATGAAAGGAAAAAACATTATGGAAATTACCTTAAAATTAGAGGAACAGTTTTTTGAAGAAATAAAAACGGTTTCCACAAACGAAGACCTTGAAAATTTAAGAATTAAATATATGGGCAAAAAAGGTCTTGTAACCGATTTAATGAAAGAAATGAAAAATCTTTCAAACGAAGAAAAAAAGACTTTCGGTCAAACGGTAAACGTGCTTAAAACAAAAGTAAACGATGCTTTGAACGAAAAAAGAGAAGAATTTAAAATGAAAGAAATAGAGCTTGAAAACAGCCGTATGCCCGAATTTGACGTATCAATGCCGGCAAATTTGAAAAGAGGTTCATATCACCCCATAACTTTGGTGCAAAGACAATGTGAAGAAATTTTTAAATCCATGGGCTTCACCGTTGAGGACTACAGCGAAATTGTAACGGATTATGAATGCTTTGAATCTCTCAATATCCCGAAAAATCACCCTGCAAGAGATATGCAAGACACATATTACCTTACAAACGGTCAACTTCTTAAATCTCAAACATCTGCGGCACAAAATGCAATTTACAAAAAATATAAGGACGCACTTATAAACGAAGGCAAGCCTATTAAGGCAATATTCCCGGGAAGATGCTTCAGAAACGAAGCTACCGACGCTTGCCACGAAAACACATTTTTCCAGATGGAAGGCGTTATGGTTGACAAAAATATATCAATTTCAAACCTTATTTTCTTTATGAAAACTATGCTTTCCGAAGTTTTCCAAAAGGATATAAAAGTAAGACTCAGACCGGGATTTTTCCCCTTTGTGGAACCGGGCTTTGAGCTTGACATAAGCTGTCTTATCTGCGGTGGTGAGGGTTGCCCCTCTTGTAAACACAGTGGATGGCTTGAACTTTGCCCCTGCGGTATGATTCACCCCGAGGTTTTAAGACAAGGCGGAATCGATCCGGAAGAATACACAGGCTTTGCTTTCGGACTTGGTTTGACAAGACTTGCGATGATGAAATACGGAATTAAAGACATAAGAGACTTAAACAGCGGTAATTTAAAGAGCTTATCGCAGTTTACGGACGATAAATAAGGAGGTATTTTAAATGTTTTTATCAATGAATTGGATTTCCGATTTTGTTGACCTTTCCGGTCTCGACAAATTGGAATTAATAAATAAATTTTCTCTTTCCACTGCGGAAGTTGAAAACGAAATATTTTTCAAAGGCAGTGATGTAAGCGGAATTGTGGTTGCGGAAATAAAATCCGTTGAAAATCACCCCGAATCGAAAAAGCTTCATCTTTTAAAGGTTGACATAGGTGAGGACGAGCTTACAGACGTTGTTTGCGGTGCTCCAAACGTAAGAGTGGGCATGAAAACGGCCTTTGCAAAATTGGGCGCTAAAATCGGTGAAATAGAAATTGCTCCCAGAAAGCTTGCAGGCTACACCTCAAACGGTATGTGTTGCAGTGAAAAAGAAATCGGCATAAGCGACAACAACGACGGAATTATGGATTTGGACGTAAGCCTTAAAAACGGTACAGATTTGAAAGAAATTTACGAAATTGACGACATTATTTTCGAGGTTGACAATAAATCTCTCACAAACCGTCCCGATTTGTGGGGTCATTACGGAATTGCAAGGGAATTTGCCGCAATTGCAAAAAGACCTCTCAAAGAAATCCCCGTTGCGGATTTGTCAAAATATGATAATTTGGAAAAAATCGACATAAAAATAGAAGACCCCTTGTGTCAAAGATATTCTTCCATTAAATTTGAAAATATCAACACACATGTAAGCCCCGTAAATATGAGAATCAGACTTTTCTATTGTGGTATGCGTTCCATAAACTTTTTGGCAGACTTAACAAACTACCTTATGCTTGAAATGGGTCAGCCTATGCAC
>CAYPIJ010000229.1:0-1891 GCA_964410755.1 uncultured Oscillospiraceae bacterium
TTTTTGTCCCGTATTTTTTACGGGTCTTTTTTTATCCTTTTTTCTATTATCTATTCTATTATACAAATGGGATTTTTCAGCTACGCTCGAAATGACAACATAGATACAGTGGGATTTCTCCATGCATTCGCTTACGCTCATTTAGTCGAAATGACAACAAAAACAAAAAAAGGGGCTGTTCACTTCATTCGCTCGAAATGACAGTAGATGGAGTGCAAGTCCGACATTTCCTACGTTTGAACTGTTATTAACGGTGTTATTCATTTTTGAGTTCTTTATAAATTAGAAAAATATTTTGTTTTATTGTTGACATTATTTGTTTTTTATGCTATAATAAAATTGCGAAACAAATCGAATAAGGACAAAACAGGTTTAATTTTTTTGAATATTATACCTTTTATTTGGCGTATAATAAAAAGTGATGTGAATTTGTAAAAAGAGCAAGTTCCGTCTTTTTATTGTACAATGAATAAAGGGTTTCCTGTTTTGTCGAAAAAAGGTTTGTTTCGCAGCAATAGGAACTTGTGCTTTTTAGGTGTATTTTCCTATTGTGGGAAATGCACCTTTTTTATTTTGCAAATTTATGTAAGCAAAAGGAGGTGAATTTGCTTTTACGCTGTAAAGAAAAATTCTGCAATCCATATTATTGAATTTTATAAAAACTGAGGAACAAGAAATGAAAAAAACAATCAAAGGATATTTGCTCGGATTTTTGAGTGCTGTTATTATCGTTGGTGGTGTTACGGCATTTGCGGCAAATACCACAACTCTTTACAACGTACTTGCAAACGGAATAAAAATTGTTGTTGACGGAAAGAAAATCAACCCTACCGATGCTGCAGGAAAAACAGTTGAGCCGATTATTTACAACGGAACTACATATTTGCCTGTCAGAGCGGTTGCAAATGCTATAGGAAAAGCTGTTTATTGGGATGGTCCGAATTATACGGTTTATCTTGGTGACAAGGGTGGAGAATTGGAATATCCGACTGTTAAATTGGAAGATATGACAAGTATCGGCGATAATGTATACAAAACAGACAAGTTGACTGACAATTATGAAAATACTTATGACCATGCAATAAAAAATGAGTGGTATCATACAAATTTGGAATATCTTTGTAATATGAAGTATTCAAAATTTAAAGGTACTCTTTATGTCCCAAAAGGAGTATCAAGTGATGAAAGTTGTTATTTGACTGTAACGGCAGATGGAAAAACTATTTATAAATCACCTGAAATGACTAAAGCTTCTGCACCGGTCGATATTGATGTTAATATAACAGGTTATAATGATATAAAAATAGACTTCAGTAACGGATCATATAGCAGTAACTTTATTTTATGCTTGGGAAATGCAGGTTTTTATCAATAATAAAAACAAAAAAAGTAAAATTTATTGATTTATTATAGCGGAGAAAAATCTCCGCTATTTCACAAAACGGAGATTTTTATTTATGAAAAAATTAAATATTTGATTTATTATTGTAATTGCACTATTATGTTCAATGACTGCGTGTTCAGGTGGAAATAATAGTGTGATTTTCAGCACTGAATACGAAATAGAGGATTATTGTGAAGATGCAATAATTGTAAGTAAGTCATACGGAAAGGTATACGGTTTGCTAAACAATAAGGGAAAAGAAATTCTGTCTTTAACTTATGACGATTTGGATTTTATGAATAAAGAAAATTTTTGTAACGGATATGACGATACGTTATATATTATTGCGGAATATGAGGATGAAAATATCATTTTTGATGCTAAAGGCAAGGAATTATTAAGAAGTAACGGAAATTTGTCTTATATTAAATTTGAATTGGATTGCAAAAATGAAGCTAATGCACCGTTTTTTTATGAAAGTGTTTATTCAAATGATAAAACATATAT
>CAYPIJ010000230.1:0-1809 GCA_964410755.1 uncultured Oscillospiraceae bacterium
ATGATATACTGAAAGTAGAAAAAAATAAAAAATATTAAAATATTAAAAAAGAAAGGTGAAAATTATGAAAAAATTAGTTTCAATCATTGTATCATTTTTGACTGTGGTATCTTTAATCACTTGTGTTTTTTCGGCGAAAGAAGTGCCTACTTACGCAAAAATCAAAATTCCTTTTCCCGCACACATAAAGGATAATGATAATTGGCGTACTTATGCACGATATGCGGATACCAAAGAGCCTATAACATTGTCCCGATATTATGACGGTTATGTTTGGGCTACTGTACCTTACAAAAATAAGGATAGAGAAATTGAGGCATTTGTACCGGAAACAAAAAAATTCGTTGACATTGAAGATGATTCCGCTTATTTTGCCATGGAATGGCTTTCTTGTACAGGTGTTATCGAGGGAAATGAAAAAGGAGAGGCTTTACCTTTAAATAACGTTACAAGGGCTGAGGCTGTGGCTATGGTAATGCGTTTTATGGGACTTGAAAATGAACCTGAGGCAAATCAAATTGTAAATTTCTCCGATGTTTCCAAAAATGATTGGTATTACGGTTGTGTAATGTCGGCATATAAGCACGGAATTGTAAAAGGTGACTCCGAAAGTACATTTGCACCTATGCGAAACGTTACGAGAGAAGAAATCGTTACTATGGTGGCAAGAGCGTTGCAATTAGCGGATTTACGTTGTGTTGAAGTTACAGAGGACAACATAGGCGATAAAGACGAAATTTCCGATTGGGCAAAGGAATATTACAAAACAATAGGTGCAAGCTGTGTTTACGATTATCGTGAGGACGAAAACGACTGGGGAAATCCAACAGGCTATTTAAAGCCTCAAACGGAAGCAACAAGATTGTACGTTGCACGTCTTTTGAATAATGTTAGAGGTGTTTGCCAGCTTTATCCGTCGGAAATTGCAATTCAATACGGATTTGACAAAGAAATGCCCGTAATTGACGGCTCGACATCTACACATCCTTTTTCTCAAACGGTTTATAGTACTTTGTTTTTAAACGGATATACCCACGAATTATATCCCCACAAACATTCGAAGAGTCACGCATCATATCAAAGACTTATAAACGGTGAGGTTGATATGCTTTTTGCCTCTGTTTATCCAGCAAGCGATATTTTGAAAATGGCGGAAGATAAAGGTGTGGAGCTTGAACTTATACCAATTGCTTATGATGCAATGATTTTCTTTACAAATTCATCTAACCCCATTAAAGGGCTTACACAAGAACAAATAACCGATATTTACGTTAATAATGCTTATGAAAATTGGTCTGTATTGGGTGGAAATAATGCACTTTTGTATCCTTATTGCAGAAATAACGATAGCGGAAGTCATGCACAGATGGAAAAGCATTTTTTAAAGGGCAAGGAAATACACCCTGAGGTTCAAAAGGAAACGTCCTATACAATGTTCAATGTTCTTACAGACGTTATGGGAGCAAAAACCGATGAACCTTTGGGTTACGGCTTGGGATACAGTATTTACTATTATTTTAATAATATGGATTTATTTTACGATACCAAAACAGAACTTAAGCTTTTGGAAATAGACGGAGTTGCACCAAATGACGAAACGATAGCAAGCGGTGAATATCCTCTTTCCAATAACACATATATCGTTTTAAGAAAGGATACTCCAAAAAATTCTATCACAAGAAAAATGGTGGAATTTATGCTTTCGGATGCAGGTCAAGAGTGTGTTGAGGGAGCCGGCTACGGTAAATTAAAATAAATTTTTTAAGGAGAAAAAAATTATGAAAAAAATATTATCAATTATACTTACAA
>CAYPIJ010000231.1:0-1803 GCA_964410755.1 uncultured Oscillospiraceae bacterium
TTCATCTTATTTTTTTGAGAAAAGTGTTACCTATCATTGATTTATCTACAAAAATAAAGGCTTTTTCGGGGCTTTTTTTCTTGCAAAACCGAGCGGTTGGTGTTATAATTTTTAATGGATATACTTATGCAATTTTGATGTTATCAACAAGCACTTAATATATATCTTAATAATTCGAAAATGTAAAATTTGAAAGGAAATATAAAAATGGCGATCAATTCCATAAACGAATTATGGGAACAAATATGCGAGGACTGTCGAAGCAAACAAAAGATATCCGAGGTCGGACTCGACGCTTGGATAGTAGACCTTGTCCCCACCTCGACCGACAACGGTGTACTGACACTTGTCGCCAACAACGAATATAAAAAAAGAACCGTTGAGGGATATTACAAAAAGATTCTCGAAAAATCCTGCGAAGAAGTATCGGGATTGCCTATGATGATAGAGATTGTTTTGGAAACCGAGAAAAAGCCGGCAAATCTCGGCAACCGTGAGGATTTCTTTACCTTTGAAAATTTCGTTGTCGGCCCGTCTAACCAAATTGCACACGCTTCTGCTAAGGCTGTCGCAAGTAATCCGTATGCAAATCAATATAATCCCTTATTCCTTTACGGAAATTCCGGTCTCGGAAAAACGCACTTGATGCTTGCAATTAAAAACAGCATCTCTAAAAATTTTCCCGATAAAAAGATACTCTATTTAAGCGGAGAACAGTTTGTAAATGAGCTTATTCAAGCCATAAGAACACAAACCACCGACCTGTTTCACGAAAGATTTCGAACCGTCGACGTATTGCTTATCGACGATATCCATTTTATTGCCGGAAAAGAGCAGGCACAAGAAGAATTTTTCAACACGTTTAATGCTCTTTATCCCGAAAAACAAATAGTCGTTACCTCAGACCGTCCGCCTAAAGAAATTAAAACATTGGAGGACAGAATAAGGTCGCGTATGGAAATGGGAATGATGGCCGACGTACAGCTTCCCGATTTTGAGACAAGAGTAGGAATACTTAAGAAAAAATGCGAACAGATAGGTTTGGAATTAGAGGACGATTTTATCTATTACATCGCGGAACAGATAAAAGGAAACATAAGACAGCTTGAAGGAATAATAAAAAAGATCAATGCTTATGTAATAGTCCATTCTCAAACCTTGACGCTTCCAGTAATACAAAGATATATCCGTGACATCGTAACGGAAACAAAACCAGAGCCTGTCACGGTAGATATGATAGTGAACGAAATATCGAGGACTTACAATGTTTCATCCGAAGACATTTATTCCAAGAAAAAAAGCGCGGATATTGCCCACGCAAGGCAAATATGTATGTATATCGTAAGTCAAGTAATAAAGTTGTCTTCAACCGAAATAGGCAAGAAGTTCAATAAAGACCACACAACCGTGCTTTATACCATCGATAAGATAAAAAAAGAGCTTAAAAACAACGATTCCGAAAAGAGACTTATCGAAGATATTATCAAAAATATTTCACAATAAAGTTATCCACAAATTAACAGAAGTTAACAAAAAATAATCCACAGCGGTGTGAATTACCGTTTTTCGAAATTTAATTTTCAACAAATTTGTGAATTTCGTGTTAATAAAAAAAATCTCAAATTTATAAGTGTTTATAAGGCTTTTGGGACTTATCCCCGATTTTAACATCTACTACTACTACTACTGTTTTTAATAAATAATAAAGGGAAGGAACTATGAAAAATGCGTTTTTTAGTTAACAGAGAAAAATTATGCGAAGCGGTAATGAATCTTTCACGTGCCGTTGCTACTAAAGCCACG
>CAYPIJ010000232.1:0-1786 GCA_964410755.1 uncultured Oscillospiraceae bacterium
AATTTCCAAAATAGTCCAAAATGTGCCAAAATTCACTATAAAAGGTTGTCAAAAAAATTTTTTTTCGTTTTTCGCATACTTTTTCCAAAATAAATTTTTCTTAAATAAAATTACATAATTTAGCCTTTATTTGAAAATAATATAAATCGTAAAACAAAATCAGAAAAAAAGGAGTTTATTATAAATGAAAGCTACCGGTATAGTAAGAAGAATAGACGATTTGGGCAGAGTTGTAATTCCAAAAGAAATAAGGCGCACAATGCGAATACACGAAGGTGACCCATTGGAAATTTTCACAAGTAAGGACGGAGAAGTTATTTTCAAAAAATATTCCGCTGTGGGAGATTTAGCTGATTTTTCAGCCGAATATGCGAAAGCACTTTCAAAAATAAGCGGTTACGGTTCCGCAATTACAGACAAGGATTCCATAATTGCCGTAAGCGGAAACGGAAAAAAAGAGTTATCCGAAAGAAAAATTTCGCAAAAACTCGAAGAAATAATGAGAGAACGAACAACGATTACATCAAAAACAAAAAGTTCCGAACCTATCTGCATAAGCTCGGAAAACGACAAATATTTTTGCCATATTGTAATCCCCATTATTTCCGAAGGTGATGTAATCGGAACAGTTGCCGTATTTTCCGCAAACGAAGAAGAAAAATTAACCGAAACGGAAGACAAGCTCGCCATTACCGCAGCTACCGTTTTGGGAAAAATATTTGAAAATTAAAAACATATATTTTTTAAGAGGAATGTGAAAAAATCTACATTCCTCTTTTTGTTATACAAAAGTTACTTTATAGAATAAGTGGCTATTTTTTCGTTTACGGAATTTTCTATAAATTGATTTAATGAAATATGCTCCGAAAATGCAATTAATGTTGCTTTGCGATGTGTTTCGGGAGAAAATCGAACATTAAGCGACCCCTTATAAGTTTTTTCCGGTTCAATGCCTTTTTCCGCACAGCATGCAAGATATTCATCAACAGCTTCTTCAAAATCCGTCCGCAATTCTTCAACACTTCGACCTTCATAAGACACAATGCTTTTTATGCCTATAACTTTACCAAACAAAATGTTATCTTCCGCCGAATATTCAACAGTTCCGTTATAACCCTTATATTCCATAATATTATTCATATTAATCCCTCCTCCGATAAAATTTCCACAATCTGCTTTATTTAATAACTTAAAAGTTCTTTTCTTGGGTGCGGTTTATGAAGAATTATAAATACACCGTTTTTAAAAAATTTCACTCTTGAGCCACTTGTCTTACCTTTATTTGAAAGTTCAAAACCCAGTGCCAAAAGAAGCGTTTGCATCTCTTCAAAAGTAAAATCTTTTGGATTTGACTTTAAATGTTTTATCATTTTTTCCAATTTTTCCATAATAAAACCACCTCAACAGTTGCAACTGTTTTTTAGTCGCTAATTATATTATATACAATTTTTTTGTGAATAGGTGTTATAATAAAATTGCGAAACGAACTTAATATGGAAAAGATAGGTTTAATAATTTTTTGAATATCATACCTTTTTTTATAAGGAGCATAAAGCTCAATTAAACGAAATTTATTACCGTGTAATGACGGATAAAGAGTATATAAAAGATAATTCCGAAAAAATCGTAAGGATATTGGATTTGTTGAAAAAAGGTAAAAAAGCTGTTGATTTTTTAAAAAATACTTGACTTTTTAAAAAAAATATTGTATAATATGTATAATTGAAAAATAGTAGACACAGGAATTTGTGAAAGGTGTGATAACGTGTCATGTGGTATGATATTC
>CAYPIJ010000233.1:0-1786 GCA_964410755.1 uncultured Oscillospiraceae bacterium
TAAAAATACAAAAATAAAAATAACATTAAAACTTGACAAACCATAAAAAATGATATACAATATAATTATCATAAATCTTACTTGCAATAAAAATCCAAAGGAGAAAAAATACAATCTATATAAAGCAGAAAGCGCCTCACAAATGTGAAACGCTCTCAGAAACTCCTTCTACAACTCGGTAGATGAGATAATTTTTAATTTAACCACAACATTGTGGTACTATAATTATACCATTTTTTTACATAGCGCAACAATTATTCACATAATGTGAATAAAAAAACCACTGAATTTATACTTGGAAAGTAGGTAATAAAATGATTTTCAGCGAAAGATTAAAACAATTGAAAATCGATACCGATACAAAGCAAGAAGTTTTGGCACGACATTTAAATGTTGGTGTCAGTACCGTTTCGATGTATGAAACAGGGCAACGTGAGCCTTCGTTTGACATTTTAATAAATATTGCAAAATACTTTAACGTAAGTACCGACTATCTTTTAGGATTAAAAAACGAAAAAATATAGGAGATGATAAAGATGTGGGTTATATTGGCTATTTTGTCCTCGGTTTTTGCGGCGTTGACTTCCATTCTTGCAAAAATCGGTATTGACGGTGTGGATTCCAACCTTGCAACGGCAATCAGAACAACTGTTGTTCTTTTTATGTCTTTGGGAATGGTTTTTCTCACAAATGTTCAAGGCGGACTTTTTACGGTGAATGCAAAAAGCTGGCAATTTTTAATTTTGTCGGGACTTGCAACAGGGGCTTCCTGGCTATGCTATTACAAAGCCATTCAATTGGGAACCGTTTCTAAAGTTGTTCCCATAGATAAATTAAGCATAGTTATAACGCTTATTCTTGCCGTTATTTTCTTGCACGAACAATTTACATGGAAATCTGTTGTAGGTTCGATTTTAATTACAATAGGCACACTTTTAATGGTTTTATAAAAAGCAAACTCCGAGATAATCTTACATCTCGGAGTTTTTTATTACTTATTTTCAATGAGCTTTTGGGCTTAATTTTAATACATTCCGCCCATGCCACCCATACCGCCTGCATTTGGAGCAACTGGGGGTTCGGGTTCTTTAATATCGGCAACAAGACTTTCGGTTGTAAGCACCATTGCAGCTACGGAAGAAGCATTTTGCAATGCACTTCTTGTAACCTTTGTTGGGTCTACGATACCCTTGTCGAGCATATTGCCGTATTCTTCGTTAAGCGCGTCAAATCCAATGTTTTTGTCGCTGTTTTTGATTTTATCGATTATAACGGAACCTTCAAGACCGGCATTTTTCGCAATTTGTCTTACAGGTTCTTCAAGTGCTTTAAGAACAATCATAACACCTGTTTTTTCGTCGCCTTCATAGTTGGGAAGCATTTTTTCAACAACGGGAAGAGCGTTCAAGTAAGCTGTACCGCCGCCTGCAACGATACCTTCTTCAACAGCAGCCTTTGTAGCAGCCAAAGCGTCTTCGATTCTGAGTTTCTTTTCTTTCATTTCGGTTTCTGTTGCGGCACCTACTCTGATAACTGCAACACCGCCTGCCAGTTTTGCAAGTCTTTCCTGGAGCTTTTCTTTATCGAATTCAGATGTTGTTTCTTCAATCTGTCCTCTTATTTGAGAAATTCTTGCTTTTATTTCTTCGCTGTCGCCCGCACCGTCAACGATAATCGTATTTTCTTTCTGAACTTTAACCTGTTTAGCTCTACCAAGCTGTTCGATTGTTGTTTCTTTAAGGTCAAGTCCCAATTCGTCGGAAATAACTTCACCGCCTGTTAAGAT
>CAYPIJ010000234.1:0-1783 GCA_964410755.1 uncultured Oscillospiraceae bacterium
ATATTGCAGAATTTGCAAATGAAGTTGAAGAAACAAAAGCAAATGAAATCTCTGAAACAACAACCCCAAAAGGCAATGAAAAGCTTTCTGCGGAAGAAAACTGTGAAGATAAAACAGAACCTACAACAGAAGAATTTGAATTTTCTTCTAAACAAAACAACGATATTGAAGAATAATACTTTAACAATATTTGTGACAATACAAAACTAACGCTTGACTTTTTGTATTGCTCCAATATTCACCGTAAAAACAGAATATTTTTATTAAACGCCTTGCATCGCAGGGCGTTTTTACTTTTACAAAAAGGCTCTATAATAAATGTTGGGGTAACAACAAATAGAGCCTACAAAAAATAAAAAGTAAAAAAAGTAGAGCATATTTGAAAAAATCCGTTAAAATGGAATTGCTTACGAAACCATAAACGGAGGACCAAATGCACTCTACAAACATTTTACAAAAAAACTTCTCGGATTGCAAGACATTGAGATAGAAAAGGTTGAAGAAATTGATAACTCTCTACAGATTTACTGTTGTTTGAAACGAAAGCCTCATAAATGTCCCCATTGTAATGCAATAACTGATACCATACACGATTATCGTATGCAAGTAATCAAGGATATTCCTGCTTTTGGTAAGAAATGTTTTATTCATCTAAAAAAGATAAGATACCGTTGTTCTTGTGGCAAACGCTTTGCTGAGAATAATTCGTTTCTTCCTCGTTATCACCGTATGACCAACAGACTTTCAGCTTACATCGTTGACAGATTAAGAGATGTAACCTCATTTTCCAGCGTTGCAAGAGAGGTTAACCTCTCTGTTATTGCAGTTATCAGGATATTTGATTTCGTTTCTTATTCTCTTAAAAAACTCCCTGTTGCTCTTTCTATTGATGAATTTAAAGGAAATACAAATGGTGAAAAATATAAATGGATTCGGCAAGTTATCTGGGTTTTGAAGCTGTTCGCAAACAAGAGCAAAAGAAATTCAGCAAATCTCATCGCAGATATTTCAAGAAATCCAGACAACTTTTAATTAAAAGATTTGATTCTCTTTCTGATGAACAAAAACAACAGGTTAATATTATGATTTATGCTTCTCCTACTCTTTCAACTGTACACTTTTACAAAGAAGATTTTTCAAAGTTTTTGATTCTAAAGACCGAAATTCTGCTAAAATTGCTATGTCTGATTGGATTAACAGTGCTTTGGATTGTAGAATACCTCAGTTTCAGAAATGTGCAAAAACTATGATAAATTGGCTGACGGGTATTCTTAATTCGTTTTCTTCGACTATCACAAACGGATTTACCCCAACTATTGACATAGAGCCATTATAAGACAATGTTTTCGGATTATCCGGATGTTGTTAATGTAGCTCAACTAATGAAAATGCTTGGTATAAGCCGACATTTAGCCTATGAGTTAATCAATGAAAAGAAAATAAAAGCGTTCCAGCTTGCTAATTCGTATAAGATACCAAAGGTCAATGTTATTGAGTACATAATTATAAGTCAAGAAAATTTAGAACAAACGCTTTGATAAACCCAAAACAAAAATCCCCGAAAATACAGAAATGACCTAAAACGACCTAAGTTGTCCTGAAGGATGACTTTTCGAGTCTTTTATGCAAAAGGCGGTTTTTCGTTTTTACGAGGCGGTTATTGGCAGCTTCGTATTCGGCACAAACCCTTGCAGTTAAAGGCTTTTTGAAAATAAAACCGCAAAAAGCTGTACTGGTCAACATTTTTAGTAACACTTTGTTCGGAAAAAATCTACTTGTAACG
>CAYPIJ010000235.1:0-1781 GCA_964410755.1 uncultured Oscillospiraceae bacterium
GATACACAATTTTCGGGCTTCCGTCCTCATTCACTACTTTACTTGTCTCTTTTGGATTAAAATTTTTATCAAACCTCTTGACAATTTCAAATAACTGTGATATACTATATACATCACCTACAGCATTGAGGGAGCTAGGAGCTATGCTCTGAACTCTAACATTTGCTGTGGGTGTTTTTTCTATTCCTTGAAGTTGATATGCTCTTTTTATTGTTCCATCACTGTTCACATCGTTAAGCTCTTCAACATAAAGTTTTAAAAGTGTTTCACCCTCACCAATATCAGCAATAGCATATAAGCTGTGCATTAAAGCGGAATTTTCAGACTTTGCTTTTTCACTTGAAATTGTGTGTGTATCAAGCAAAACGGAATTTTCGGCTATACTATTTATATATTCCAAATATGGATATGCTAATTTATTCTTTGTATATGTATGTGTCTTTGTTTCGTTAAATACTTTTCCCGAAACTTGAATATCCCAACCGGTATCTATGTTTTTAACAACACCTCGTGCATTGCCTTTTTCATTCGCTACCTTTACCTGTGTATTGTCGTTTGCTCGCCAGTCACCGAACCACGCTCTGAAAAACGGCGACTTTGTTCCCATTTCATTGTAATACTGCCTTGCAAACTTCTCTGTCTTTTTTATGTCCTCACTCGTAAAATCGTTTATGCTTTTTCTTCCAATACTTTGTATACCTCTTATTTCCTCCGAAGATATTTTGTAACGTTTATTGTTGATTTCTTGAGCATTTAACATGGATTTTTTTATTTGTTGTATGATTGAGTTGTTCGTTGTTTTACCAAATTGACTGTTTGTTGCAAAAACATATTTTTCAATATTAGTATCATACATTTTTACAAGTTCATGCAGGCCATGCCCCTCAGGAAGTTTTCTCCACGCTTCTATTTTTTGAAAATCTCTTTCTTTCAAAGCAGTAAGTGCCTCTTTGTAACTTTGTTCCAAATTCATTTTTCCATTTAAGTATCTACTACTTAAACCTCTCATTGTTTTAACATTTAAAATACCGGATTTAAGGATAACCTCAAGTTTTGTATACACAGCTTGTGCATTTTTTAAAATAGTTTTTTCTTTTTGAATGTTTTGTCTTTCTTCTGTTGTTTTAACATTTTTTTGACGTTTTGAAATAATTTCTTCTATACTGTTTTTTGTTGTTTTTAAAACAGCATTTTCATTTATTTGGTAAAAGTTTGTTGAATTGTAAAATTTTCCTGTATGGTGCCAAGAAGATTTTTCTAAAAAATTTTCTTTCAACTCTTTCAAATTCAACTTGTTGATTTCCGCAAACGGAAATGTTATATCATTGTCAATAACTACATTTTCTATTCCGTCTATAATATCGTTCTTGCTCCATTTAGATAAAGGCTTTTCTCCGTTTTCGTAAGCCTCTACCGCACGATTGCTCATACTATGTCCATTATATCCACCGTTTGAAGAATAATCTTCCTTCGTTTTCAAAGAATAACGTGCACCGGAGCTATCCTTATATCTCGTCTTCATTTCTTCTGCAGTTTCGCTCTCGACGCTTTTCAATGCTTTTTCAAACTTTTTCGCCATTTTTCGCACATATCTGTCTTCTGCATTTGTTAATCTTAGCTTATCCGCTACTCTGTAAAAATAATCTGAAATTTTTCCAAATACCTTTCGTATTCCCTTATCATTTTTTCCCAAATTCACAAGGTAATCCGAATCCTTTGTAAACAAATCGGCAAGATAATCGGCAGCTATTTCTTTTTTTACAAGTTTATCCAACTCAAAT
>CAYPIJ010000236.1:0-1777 GCA_964410755.1 uncultured Oscillospiraceae bacterium
AAAACAATCTTAAAAATTTAATTTAAAAAAACGGAGGATAAAAATCATGAGTGAAAAAATCACAAAATTTATTGACGAAATAAAAGAACTTACAGTTTTGGAATTGGCTGACCTCGTTTCAGCTTTGGAAGAAGAATTCGGCGTTAGCGCTGCTGCCGGTGTAGCTGTTGTTGCTGCTGCAGGTGCTGCAGGCGGTGCTGCTGAAGAAAAAACAGAATTTGACGTTGTTATGACATCTTTCGGTGAAAAGAAACTCGACGTTATCAAAGTTGTTAGAGAAATCACAGGTCTTGGTCTTAAAGAAGCTAAAGAAAAAGTTGAAGGCGTTCCTTCAACACTTAAAGAAGGTGCTTCTAAAGAAGAAGCTGAAGAAATTAAATCTAAGCTCGAAGCTGCAGGCGCTGCTGTTGAACTTAAATAATTTCAACCAATTTAATAATGTTTATAGTGGGGCTATTGTGGATTTATTCACGGTGGCCTCATTCTTTTTATGCTTTTTTTCATAAAAAAGAAAATTACATATTGATTTATTTAAAAATTTGTGGTATAATCAAGCCATGTTGATTTTTTATGGTATAGAAAGGAAAAATTAAAATGAAAGATATAACAAAAGCAGATAAAAATTTCATTGTAAAAACTACAATTGAAAAAGACGACATTTGTTTTTACGATGCGGAAGAAAAGCCTTTTTCAATATACGGAATTTTCAGAGAGGGCGACCGTTTCAGACGTATTCCCGAAAAATTGGCTAAAGAAACAAGTGACGGCGTTTACATTTTACATGCAAATACTGCAGGCGGACGTGTAAGATTTATTACAAACAGCAAATACGTTGCCATTAATGTTGAAATGGGTGATGTGGGAAAAATGCCACATTTTGCCCTTACGGGAAGCGTTGGATTTGATATGTATGTGAAAACTAAAGGAAAAGAACACTACAGCGGTACTTTTGTGCCTCCCTTTGAAATTGAGGACAAATACGAAAGTATTAAAGAATTCGGTAACAGAAAAATGCGTGAAATAACCATAAATTTTCCACTTTACAGTGATGTAAAGAAATTGTATATCGGGCTTGAAAAAAAGGCCGTTGTAAAAGAAGCAACGCCTTATGAGAACGAAAAGCCCATCGTTTACTACGGTTCGTCCATAACACAAGGCGGTTGTGCATCAAGACCCGGTAATTCATATCAAGCGATTATTTCAAGAGATTTAAACAGAGATTATCTTAATTTGGGATTTTCCGGCAGTGCAAAAGCTGAACAGCCGATGCAAGACTACATAAAAAATCTTGATATGGAAATTTTTGTTTACGATTATGACCATAATGCACCTACAATTGAGCATTTGGAAAATACACATGAAAAAATGTTTCTTGAAATCAGAAATGAGAATCCGAATTTGCCAATAATCATAATGCCGAGACCTACGATCTATCCATCAAAGGAAGAAAAAGAAAGAATTGAAATAATAAAAAGAACGTATAACAATGCAATTGAAAAAGGCGACAAGAACGTATATTTCATAGACGGAAAAACGCTTATGAAAAACACAAACGGAGATGGAACTGTTGATGGTTGTCATCCGACGGATTTTGGATTTTACGCAATGGCTAAAGCTATAATTCCCGTAATTAAGAAAATTTTGGTTTAAAAAACAAAACTTTTTTTAAATTTTTTTAAATTGCGAAATCCCTTTATTTTCAAGGGTTTTAAGACTTTTTGGCGTTTTTGTTTTTTAAAAATATAAATTATTTTCAAAAAACACTTGACTTTAGTAC
>CAYPIJ010000237.1:0-1777 GCA_964410755.1 uncultured Oscillospiraceae bacterium
GCTTCCACGTTGTCTTCTCTTATTTCAAAGTGAAGATGGCTTTCCATATTGCTTTCAGAAACACCGCTGTCGCCGATTGTGCCGATTGTTTCTCCTGCACCTACAACCTGTCCCACTTTTACGGTTTTGTCGTTGGAAAGATTTTTGTAAACGCTTACCAAACCGTCATCGTGCTCAATTTCAACGGTGTAGCCGTCCTCATAGTCAAATTCGTTTTTTGTTACAATTCCTTTTTTTACCGCAACAACGGGGGAATCGATTTTTGCCAAAATATCAACTCCGTTGTGAGTTCTGTAATCCCCGTATGTTTCGTTGAAAACAAGAACGCTGTCGGTAAAATTGTTTAAAATTTCACCGTTTGATATGGGCTCGCAAACGGTAATCGGTTCGGGTAGAACCGGAATTTCAGATTCTTGAATTTTAGCTTCTTCTTGAACGGTATTTGTTTCTTTTGTAATATTTTCTTCCGTTTTTGTTTCATTTTTAGGGCTTTCTTTTGGAAACGTTGAGGTTATTTCGTTTTTTACTATTTCTTCGTTTGCCTTTAAAACTTCATTCTTTTTCTTACTTGTTTTCGATGTGTTTACGGCTACCACGGTAAAGGCACAAGCCACTGCACAAAGAGACGTTATTATGGTATATAAGCTTTTTTTGTTCATTTTTGAAAAATACTCCTTTTTTAGTTTTGTTTGATAAGAGTATTGACAAAATTATTTTATATTATTCTTTTTTTAAGGAAATACCCGTATAATATTTTTTCAAAATTTCTTCATAGCTGTAGCCTTTTTGTGCCATAAAATTTGCACCGTATTGGCTCATTCCCACACCATGACCGTAGCCTTTTGTTTTGAAAATTGCGGAATTTTCGGAAAAAGTAAGGGTGAAATTTGTAGAACGTAAGTCAAATGCACTTCTTATTTGTGTGCCCTTAAATGTATTTTTGCAAATCGTTATTTCGTTTACGCTACCTGAATTGTTTTCCTTAATGTTTTCTATCCATTGGCTCGGTTCGGAATAAAAATCGGTATTTTTTATTTTTGAAATTTTTTCTTTAAATTCACTTAATGAAAAAGCTTTTTCGTCGTAAAATTTCGGAGAATTTTCTTCACCTTCAGACTTCACACTTACCAAATAGGGCATATCTCCGCCCCAAACGTCCTTTGAATTTTCTGTTATTCCTCCGCTTGTTGAATGAAAGACCGCACTTATGGGCTCGTCGTTGTAAACTGCCGTAATTCCGTCTGTTTCGTCCACGGATTTTTTTATTTTGTCGTAATATGCATCAATCCAAGCTTTTCCGTATTTTTCTTCCAACTCTTTTTCGCTGTAATAGGCTTGACAATGGTTTATATCGTCGCAAACATCTGCATTTTTGTGGGGATCGCTTTTGTTTTTTGATTTTTTTACGGTTTCTGTTCTGGCGGCAACCGCTTGCGCTTTCAAGGCTTCTTCTTCAAATGTTGCAGGCATTTCCGCAGAAACAACACCATACAGATATTCTTTTAAGGATAGCTCTGTAAGACCGTTATTTCGCTTTAAAACGATTTTTGTTTTTTCGTCATAGGTTAAGTCTTTTTCTTTTTGATTTGTAAGATTTCGATAGCTTTTGCCCAAAAATCCGCACAGACACCCCACAGTAGACAAAATGACAAAAAATATTACAAAAAATAAGATACATTTAATAAAAATTTTCTTCATTTTCACACCTTTTTTCCGTATATACTTGACTTTTTATTAAAAATTGTAGTATAATGTAAGAAGCATTTTTTATACATAG
>CAYPIJ010000238.1:0-1733 GCA_964410755.1 uncultured Oscillospiraceae bacterium
GTATTAGTATTATAGGGTGTGGAAATGTTGAAAAGTATCGAAAAACTTTGCTATAACTGTTTTTTTGTTTATGGAAAACTTGTGATTTTATTTGTGTAAAAGTTTTTGTTTTCCACATTCACTTTTTTTATAAAATTTTTTAATTTGTTTTTCAGCATCTTTTCCACGTTGAAAAGTTTAAAAGTCTGTTTAAAACTCTTTTTTTGAAAATCATTTTCCACATAGCTTTTGAAAAGTAAATGTTAATATGTGTAAAAAAATGTGGAAAACTTTTAACCGTTTATGGTATTAGTCACTTCTTTTATTATATTGTCTATGTATGAGTTTATTTCTCGTTCTTTTTCGATTTTTTCCACAGAATGCATTACCGTGGAATGGTCTCTTCCGCCAAATTCTTCACCTATTTTCGGTAAAGACATATCGAGGATATGCCTTGATATATACATGGCTATTTGCCTTGCAAGTGCTATTTCTTTTTTTCTTGAATTCGACTTTAAAAGCTTCGGATCAAGATTGAAATAACCTGCAGTTTCAACAATTACCGTTTCAATTTGAGGTTTTGATTTTTTGGAATCAACACCTATTATTTTAATTACTTCTTCAGCCAAAGATTGTGTAATTGTTTCGTTTGAAAGCTTTGTCATTGCGGAAAGTCTTGTTATTATTCCTTCAAGCTCTCTTACATTTGACTTGATTTTAGATGCAATATATGTAAGTATATCATCGTCAATTGCTATGTTTTCGTCTTCTCTTTTTTTCTTTAAAATTGCCACTCTTGTTTCAAAATCAGGGGCATTAATGTCGCAAAGTAAGCCCTGTTCAAAACGATTTCTTATTCTGTCCTCAAGTGTGCTTATGTCTCTTGGAGGGCGGTCGGAAGTAAGAATAATTTGTTTTGAATTTTGATAAAGGTGGTTAAATGTGTGAAAAAATTCTTCTTGTACTCTGTCTTTTCCGCCAAAAAACTGAACATCGTCTATCATTAATATATCTATGTTTCTGAATTTTTCTCTGAATGAGTTTATATTACCTGTTTTTATGGAATCTATAAATTCATTTGTAAATGTTTCCGATGTTGTGTAAAGAACCTTTGCATCGGGATTTCTTCCCTTAACTCTGTTTCCTATTGCATGAATAAGATGCGTTTTTCCAAGCCCAACTCCGCCGTACAAAAGTAGGGGATTGTAGCTTTGTGCGGGATTTTCCGAAACCGCAATGGATGCGGCATGTGCAAATCTGTTGGATTCTCCTATAATAAAATTTTCAAATGTATATTTTTTATTGAGTGTACTTTCTTCTCTGTATTCTTCAAAGCTGTCTAAAATTGAAGGCCTTTTTTCCATTTCGGCAATTATATCGTAATCTGCTATATTTCCGTCAGACGCTTCAAAAACAGAGCTTTTTATTAAATCGTTATAACTTGATATAAGCTTGTCTCTGGTAAATTCCAAAGGAACCGAAAAGATAACTTTATCACCGTTTATTTCCTTTATTTTTAATGATTCAAACCATGTGGAATAAATCAAAGGTGTTGTTGATGATTTTATTATGTCTACCAAGTTTTTATTAAAGTTTTCCTCAAAAAACAACTGTTTTCACCTCATTTTTTAGAGTTTTCCACTTTTTTTGTGGAAAACTCGATTTTTTTATGTGGAAAACAAAATCCGATAAAATAGGGATTTTGTTTAAATTTAGTTTACATAATATTTTTAAAAATATTTTTTATTTTATTG
>CAYPIJ010000239.1:0-1719 GCA_964410755.1 uncultured Oscillospiraceae bacterium
GGGATAGCCTTCTCTGTGAGCAACTCTTGCCATTGCAAGGTACATACCAACTTCACAGCATTCGCCTTCAAAGTTAGCTCTTAAATCTGCTATAATATCTTCTGAAACGCCTTTAGCAACACCTATAGAGTGTTCTGCTGCCCAAGACAATTCTCCGCCTTGTTCTTTAAATTTGTCGGCACCAACACCGCAAACAGGACATTTTTCTGGAGCTGAGTCTCCTTCGTGAACATAACCACATACTGAACATACAAATTTTTTCATTTTTCTTTCTTCCTTTCGAATTATATAATTTAGTTTATTTTTATTGACAATCGTTACAGTATCCATAAAATATTAAAGAATGTGATTCCACCGTATAGCCCGTTAAATTTTCAACTTCACCATTAATATTTTTAAAAGGCTTCATTTCAACGTCGAAAACTTTTCTACAACTATTGCACGCAAAGTGATAATGAGGTTTGACGGTAGCATCGTAATGCACAGTTTTATCGCCTGTTTCAAAGCTTTGAATAAGCCCCATTTCCGACAACTGCTTCAAGTTTCTGTAAACAGTTGCCAAGCTTACCGTAGAATTTTCTTTTTTTAAATTTTCATAAACCCATTCTGCGGTAGGGTGGCTTTTTGTGCCGTTTAATAATTTAAGCACATTTTCTCTTTGCTTTGAATATCTTACGGTTTTTTCCATACACTATACTCCTCGGATATTTTTAAACGATAATGATTATCGTTATCATTAGTATAGCATACTATTTTTATTTTGTCAATATTATTTTGGAAATTTTTTCAAATTTTTATGAATTTTTTTACGGAAGTTAAAGCGTTTTTTTCCAAACGTGAAACTTGCGCCTGGGAAATACCTATTTCGGAAGCAATTTCCATTTGTGTTTTATCTTGGTAAAAACGCATGGAAATAATAGCCTTTTCTTTTGCACTGAGCTTGTCTATAGCTTCTGAAATTGCCAAATCGGAGGTCCATTGTTCTTCTTTGTTTTCATTGTCAGAAATTTGGTCCATAACCAAAATCACATCTCCGCCATCGTTGTAAATCGGTTCAAAAAGGGAAACCGGGTCACAAATTGCTTCAAGAGAAGTCATTACTTCTTTCGGATCAACATTGATTTCTTTTGCAATTTCGTAAAAATCGGGTTCACGTCCAAGCTTGTTTGTGAGGCGTTCTTTCGCACCCAAAGATTTGTATGCGGTATCTTTCAAAGAACGGCTTACTTTTACGGCACCCGAATCTCTTAAATATCGACGTATTTCTCCCACAATCATTGGGACGGCATAGGTTGAAAATTGAACGTTGTGGGAAAGGTCGAAATTATCGAGAGCTTTTATAAGACCGATGCAACCGATTTGAAATAAATCGTCGGGTTGTTCGCCTCTGTTGGTGAATTTTTTCACCACGCTTAAAACCAATCTTAAATTTCCGTTGATAAATTCCTGTCTTGCGTTTTGGTCACCTTCCTTAATTTTTTTAAAAAGTTCTTCTTTTTTCTTGCTTGAAAGCTGTGGCAGTTCTTGAGTATTTACTCCGCAAATTACAACTTTGTTCATACGCTTATCTTCCTTTTTTGTAAAATAAATTTATAAAAACAGCTTAAAACGATATTGATATTATAACCCTAAAATTTTAAAAGTATAATTTGATCGGAATATTTAAAATTGGTAATTTTTGTTTTGAAAATTTTTTAGTCAAAAAATAGTGTTTATAAT
>CAYPIJ010000240.1:0-1694 GCA_964410755.1 uncultured Oscillospiraceae bacterium
CTTTATAGCCTTTTCTTTTAGAAGTTTTTCCGACTGTTTTCCAAAAAGAAAACACTTCGCCGGGACGAATGATAATGCTGTTAATTCTTTTGCTTGCAAGATTGATATTAACTGCCTTATTTAGCTGGTGTGTCAAATTAACACCGGGTGCTCTTTTAATCATATTTGTACTATGGCTTGATACGATATAGGGAAGTTTTTTGTCACTGTACGTTGATGCAAATTTATCTTTTGTAAAGATATTTTTTAAATGTTTTAGCAGTATCTCTTTTTTTAGAGAAAGCCAATAACAAAATGGATTTATCTCACAAAACAGTTTATCTTTCTTCCAAAACATAATTTTTATAATTCCTTTCCTTGCTTATATCGCCTATTCTATTTCTGTAAGTTTTATTTAAGGCATAAAATCTTAATATTATTTTTTCAAGCATTCTTTTTTTTCCTATTTTGGTTTCAGTCTCATAACGCAAGAAATCAACAAGAATGTTGGGAATTTTACACTTGTTTGCACCGTATATATCTGTAAATATTTGATCTCCTACAAATATTACTTCTTCTTTTTTGCAATTCAATATTTTTAAGGCTTTTAGATAATTATCAATCTTGGGCTTGTTTGCGTCCGGAATATAAGGAGAATCAATATTGCGTAAAAAACGCTCTATTCTCTTGGCATCATTGTTAGACAATAATAATGTTTTTAATCCGATTTTATGTATGTATACAAATAAATAATCGATTTCCGGTGTAGAATCCTCCCCGTGATGTACCAATGTATTATCAATATCAAAGATTATAGCTTTGTATCCCAACGAATATAATTTATCATAATCGATATCAAAAACGTTGCTTACCCTTTCATAGGGATAAAAATTTTTAAACATTTTTTTTGCCCCTTGTTGTCAGTCTTTTAAATAATTTATAACATTATTTATTTGCTCATTAAAATCGTTGCCAAACCTTTTTTCAAAGAAAGCGCCTCCAATTGTAAAAGACCATGCTCCGGATTCTTTTATTTCGTCAAGGCGGGAGTAGCTGTTTATACTTCCTGCAATACAAACAGGTGCTTTGATTTTTGAGGTAAATGTTTTAATCAATCTATGTGGGTCGCCGGTATATCTGTAACCTAATAGATCAAAACCGTAAACACCTTTTTTTAGATATTCCATAGCCTGATTGACCATGTCATCTACTGTTCCATACAAAACAGAAGGACGTTCTTTAACAATGCCTACAAACGGCATATATTTAAGATTATGTTTTTTACAATATTCGTTAACAGAATCATAGTAAATAGTGCCCATTAAAATATCGCATTCACACTCTACAGCAGTTTTCGCTCCATGCATACAATCTGTTTCATTATATGCAACTACCTCTAAAAAAGTGGTTTTGCCATATTTCTTCATATTTTGATACAGTTTTTTCATTTTATCTATTGGTAAACCCTCTTCTTTAAATCCCCAATAACAAGCTGCGTTTTTTTTGCATTGCTCAAATATTTCACATGCATTTTCGACAGTACGGTCATTGTATGTAAGCATAACAATTAAATTTGGATTTCCATACATTTATAAAAACACCCTCTCTTAGTCAACACATACAATAAAAAGTTGCAAAAAATTAATGATGTATAAAATTAAAAGTAATCAAACTATTTGGTCAATAGATTTAACTACAACCCTATTCTACAATAT
>CAYPIJ010000241.1:0-1672 GCA_964410755.1 uncultured Oscillospiraceae bacterium
TCATTTGTTATTATTTTCATTTTGAACAACTCCTTTTTAGCATATATTTTATCATCACTTTTTGTTTTTCTGAATATATCCAAAAAGGTTTGTCAATATTTTGCGATATTAAATTTTTAATTGGTAGAATTTATTGATAATACCCAATTACAGTCTTCTGAGATTTTTTATTGAGTTTTAACACCACTTTTCTCCGTCAAAGGTTTAATTTATACGATTTTTGGACAAAATAAAAAATCGTAAAACTGATAGTTAAACGATTTAGAACTCATATTATTGATATTTCAAGTATTTATAAAAGTTTGACGGCTCATTTATGACTGATTATAGAGTTTTCCGAGCCTATCCATTTCTTTCGCCTTATGCTCCGGCAAGGAATGTGCATAGATATTAAGTGTTACGGTTGGTGATGCGTGACCGAGTATTTCCGAGAGTGTTTTCACATCAATTCCAATTTCCAATGCCCTTGTCGCAAAGGTATGTCGTGTTGTATGGAATTTTACATTTCTTATTCCGCATTCTTTCAATATTGCTTTGTATCGTCTTGCATAAACTGCAGGCTCAATACATTTTCCGTTGCGATTTATAAGAAAACCGCTGTTCTTTTCAAGCGGTTTCAATTTTTCGGATAAGAATTGTGGTAACGGAATATCACGAACAGATGTATCACTTTTCGGAGAAGTGACAACTATCTCCGTTTTTCTTTTTCCTTTTTGGGACTTTGCTCTGTATAAGGTGTGACGAATAGAAATTACACCTCTTTTCAAATCTATATTTTCCCATTTCAATGCACACAATTCACCTATTCTAATTCCCGTATATAGACAAATTAAAATTCCAATATCATTTAGATTTTCAGATTTTTCAATATAGTTTTCTATTGCCTTTTGCTCATCTTTATCGAATACAATCACATCTTTATTTTTCTGTTTTGGTAGTTTTATTCTTTTACACACAATAGGCATTAAGCTGTTATCTGCCGCCATATCCAAACCAAGCTTCAGCACAGTATATATCAGCTTAACTGTTGACGGTTCCCATTGCGAAGCAAGTCCGTTGACAAAATCTTGTATTTTTAATTTTGTAATATCGCATAATCGCATATTTCCCAAAGCTGTATTTATGTGTTTGTTTACAAGCGACGAATAGACGGTATATGATGATTCTTTAATGTGTTTTTGGGTATCCAACCATTTTGAAAACCATTCTTTTACCGACATTTCAGATGGCGGCTTGTTCTGTTTTTCTCTAACTTTTGCTTTTGCAAACAGTAATTTTTCTTTTGCTTCTTTATACGTTTTTCCGTAAATATAGCCGATAATTCCTCTGCCGTTAATATCATAATCCTTGATATATCGACCCTCGTATCTACCGTCTTTTCTTTTATAAATATTTTCGCCCTTGCGAGCCATACAAATCACTCCTTCTAAATTAAAATTTTGACGGATAATTTTTATAAATTTTCCTTAAAACCTTGATTTTTCTCATTAAATATGATATAATTGACCATAGTTATTTTACCATTGACTATTGATTAAATAAATAGCACGAAGCCTTATTCTACAAAGCTTTGCGAGATTTTTAGCAGACAAGTAATATAACTATCAGTTATAAAACAAAATGACAGCGAAAAGCACATAAATTATGCTAATCGCTGTTTTTGTTTTTAATA
>CAYPIJ010000242.1:0-1656 GCA_964410755.1 uncultured Oscillospiraceae bacterium
TAATTTAATAATTTAATATTAAGGCGATACATGAAAGATATAAATAAAGTTTCTCTGCATTTTAAAGATGATACTATACAAAAAGGAATTGAAAATAATTTAATTGCTTTTAACGACGACAATACGAGAATATTTTATAATGTTAAATCAAAAAAGAATTATAATTATAAAGACCCAGAGGAAAAAGTTAGGGCTTATGTTTTCGTTAAATTGATTTTGGATTATGGATATAATACTGAAGACATTGATTTTGAGGTTACAGTTCCAAGAAGAACTCCTGAAGATTTGGCGGACATAGTGGTTTATGAAAAAGGAAATGATAAACATCCTTATTTGGTTGTAGAATGTAAAAAAGACGGCATTTCTGATAGTCAATTTGAGCAGGCTATAGAACAAGTTTTTGGTAATGCGAATAGTTTGAGAGCTAAATATGCATGGGCTGTAGCTGGAAATACTCAAACGGCTTTTGATATTGAAAATTTTGATTCTATGGAAAGGGAGAAAAATGTTATATCGGATATTCCCGTTTCTTATGGCAAGACGCCAAAATTTAGATTTAAAAAAGAAAAGAAGAGTTCAAAAGAAAGCAAAAGTTCTTTAAAAGTAGTTTCGAGAGAAGAATTAATTAAAACTTTAGAAAAATGTCATGATACGGTATGGCAGGGCGGAAAACTCAACCCTTCAGATGCATTCGACGAAGTTTCTAAAATACTTTTCTGCAAATTATTAGACGAGAAGAAAACCAAAGTGGACGAATTTTATAAATTTCAAGTAGGAACGCATGAAACAAATTCCAATGTTGCTGTAAGAATTCGCAATCTTTACGAAGATGGAAAAAAACAAGACCCAAATGTATTTTCTGAAGATATAAAACTTGGAGACGATATAATTATAAAACGGTCGAACATTTACAAAGCATTAATATAAATAAAACCGATTTGGATAGCAAAGGTGTGGCTTTTGAAAGATTTATGGGAGATTTTTTCAAAGGCAAAATGGGGCAATATTTTACCCCGAGAAATATAGTGGATTTTTGCGTAAAGATGCTTTTTATAAAACAAAGTGAAAAAGTTATTGACCCGTCTTGCGGTAGCGGAGGATTTTTACTTCATGCTATGGATTTGATAAGAAAAGAGGCGGAAGAAAATTGTGATGACGAAAAAGATATTTATTCGTATTGGCATGATTTCGCTTCAAGAAATCTTTTCGGCATAGAAATAAACGAACAAATAGCGAGAGTATGCAAAATGAATATGATTATTCATGATGACGGACATACTAATGTAATATCGGCGGATTCTTTAAATGATATAGAAAATCATGCTAAATTAAATTCTCAATTTAGAAAAGGAAATTTCGACATTATTTTAACCAATCCTCCTTTCGGGGCTAAAGTATTGCTTAACGAAAAGAAATATTTAAAAGATTACGAATTGGGTTTAAACAACGGAAAAGAAAGAGCGGCTCAAAACACGGAAGTTTTATTTATTGAAAGATGTTTTGAATATCTGAAAGAAGGAGGCAGAATGGCTATAGTTTTGCCGGACGGAATTCTTACAAACTCCACCTTGCAATATGTCCGTGATTTTATTATGGAAAATTTTATTATAAATGCTACAGTCAGCATTCCTCAAACGGCTTTTTCTCATTACGGAG
>CAYPIJ010000243.1:0-1631 GCA_964410755.1 uncultured Oscillospiraceae bacterium
TTCAACAATATATTCTTTAACTGTTTTTCCCGTTTTTTCTTTAAAAATTCTTGCAAGATAATGTTTTTCCAAATTTATGGTATCGGCAATTTTAGAAACCGTACAATCAAAAGTTGAATAATAGGCATCAATATAGTTCATAACCTTACTTATGTAATCAGATTCTTTTTCAACGTCAAAAAGAAGTGAATAATATGAAAAAAGTTTCCCCGCAATAAATTCCTCCATGGTATTATTCAAATAATAAATTTGACGCATTTGTAAAAAAAGCTCTGTTTTTACGTCTATTATGGGAGATTTCAATTTATCGAAATCTTTAGCCTTATTCCCCAAAAATCCAACCCAAATATAATACCACGGATTTTTTTCGTCTGCAACATAAGTTACAAGGTCGTCCGGCTTAATTAAAAAAGCTTGATTTTCTTTTATACAATATTTCTTTTTATTCATATAGAGAGTTCCCTCCCCCGACACAACATAATGGATAAGATAATGTCCTCTTACGGCCGGCCCGAAAGTATGATTGGGGTGACAACGTTCTTCACCGAAAACTATGGGACTGAAATCGGTTAAATCTTTGTTGGACATGGGATAGGTAATGTTATAATATTTTTCTTTTTTCACAAAATACACCTCATTTTATAAAATGTAGATAAATTATAACACATTAGTTGACGTATGTCAAGAGAAAAAGAATGCTTTGTATTAAAAGAAAGATATTTGGTAACATTAACAATTAATACAGCATATATTAATAATGGCAAATACAATTCAGTATAATCGCTAAAACAAACAATTTAGATAATAAAAATTTATCTATTTTGACGATTGTAATTTTGAAAAAAATATGCTATATATATGTGACCTTGGAAGAGATTTTCAAATGTTTGTTGCTATTCGATATGCAACTAAAAAAGGTCGAGTTCAAATAGTCAAAATTCTTTGCTAATATGTGACGAGTGACGGTTTTGACTCGTCGGTAAAATAAAAAGTGACCGAGCGAAGAAGCTGTGAGGTCTTCCTATCATGGACAGACCTCATATATTTTTTTATGGAGGTGTCGAATTTTGGATTATGCAGTAGAAATTTATAAATTGTCAAATAAGTTTTATACTGATTATCCTGCGACACAATATTCGGAACTGATGCAAAAAAATAACAGACCTTATACTTGCCTTTTAATTGAAACTAAAGATAATTATTTTATTTGTATTCCATTTCGCTCAAATATTACACACAAAGATGCATTTCTGTTCAAACACACAACGTTCTAAAATTTCCCCATCCGGGCTTGATTACAGAAAAGTCGCAATTATAAAAGATATGGAGTACATCGACTCATTGACGCCTGCTATTATAGACCGGGACGAATATGTTGCAACAATAGCAAATATAGAGAAAATTGTTAGTGAAGTAAATGAGTATATAGATAAATATGTAAATCACATAAAGCAAATATCAATCTTACACACTCGTGAATTTACAAGGCATTATAAATATTCAACGTTGCAGTATTTTCATGACATTTTGGGCTTAGAAAACTAAATACATAATAAAACGACCTCTCGCATTAAACGTGAGGTTGTTTTATATTTGAAATTAAAATCGTAAAAAATATGAACAGCAAACAG
>CAYPIJ010000244.1:0-1630 GCA_964410755.1 uncultured Oscillospiraceae bacterium
TTTTTATATCCGCTTTCGATAATCGGGCTGTTCCAATCTTCCATAGTCTTACCGTATGCCTTGACAGCGTTTTCAAACATTGCTTGATTATTTGCGTTTTTCTCCTGCAATGCACGCTCCTCATCGGCTCTTGTCTTCTCGTCTTCAATATCAGCTTGCAATTTTTCAAATTTTGCTTTCCATTCCTCACCGTTTGCATTGTCGGCTTTTAAAATTTCAAGCTCTGAGGTGAGTTTTTCAAAGCTTTCCTTGCTCTCTTTCAGCTCATTTTCAAGCTTTTCAGCCTTTGCCTTTTCCTTTTCGATTTCCGCTCCACGTTCTGCAAAAATCTTTCCTGCGGTTTCTTTATCCACACCGAGTTCTTCAAGATACTTTACTGTAATTGCCATTGTTTTTTTCCTCCTTGCGTTTAAGTCCGTTTTAAGTGGGTATCTTTACACTTCGCTTGACTGTTTTAAGCCTGGTCTTCCGGCTCGTTATTTTGATTATACAATACAACGTAAGCTCCAGGTAACCTCAAAATCATATTTTTTTAAATTTTTGCAAAAAAAACACCCACTGAAAGTGAGTGAAAAAGGAGCGGAAAAATCCGCCCCATATCAGTCCGCCCACGGTATTGCGCTCATTGTTGAGCTTGTGGGAGATGTTCAAATTGAATTTTTAATGCCCTTTGTTATTTTATGTATTCTCTGTATTATGGCATTTTCTAAAAGATAGTCAAGCCTTTTAAGCGTTTGTAGTATTTTGTAAATGAATTTGAAATTATCGGTCATTGTCAGCCCTCCACAACTTCAAAAAAACGTTTGGGGTATAAATAGCCTTGTACTTCTTGTTCTTCATCGTAACCCTCTTCATCAACAACTCTATATTCTCCGTGTTCTTCGCCTAAACAATCATAAATTTTATCTTTAATTAAACATACAGGGTCAGTTTCGCCAATGTATTTAACTTTCATCATCAAAATACCTCTTAACTTTCATTTTAATTCTGCCTGTCTTATTACTTTCAAACCAATGCAATTCAGCGTGCCTTGTCTTCCCGTCATCACAAACAACATATCCGTCCCCTCGACTGTGTTTCCACTCGGATTTTGGAACATCATATTGCTTTTCAAGATGTTTTGCGACTCTCAATTCTTTGTCAGTACCTTTACCGGCAAAAGTAACTACTTTTGTTATTTTACTGTCCTCTTGTATTTTTCCTTTATTTCCGTTTGGTAAAGAAACAGTATCTCTAAAAGCCGCCGCCCCAAGGCTTCTACCAATTTGTATATCGTTTTCTTTTATTATATCGTTTTTCTTCGCACCTGTCAAGGTCATTCTCTTTTTATCTTGTTCTACCCCTGTAATTTCGGATATTTTGGCATATTTATCTTGATACCGCTTTATCCTTGCATTACATTCACGCACCGCCAAAGGGTCACCGCTTGCCTTTGCCATTGCTTTAATACCCTTTTGTTCACGGACCGCTGTTTCAAGCCTACGCATAGCCTGGCTTGCTTCATACCCTGTCATCTCGTGTCCGTCAATATTGAACGTGCGTTCGTCCCTTGCTTTCAGTTCTGCAAGTTCCTTTTCCGAATATCTCGGCTCGGATATTCCGCAAATAATCGGTGTTTTGTAGTGGTAGC
>CAYPIJ010000245.1:0-1624 GCA_964410755.1 uncultured Oscillospiraceae bacterium
ATATACAATTTAAATATTTTATAAAAAGAAAGGAACATAAAAAATGAAAGCAGGAGTATTTTATGAAAAACACAATTTTAAAATTGAAGAAATAGAAAAGCCTACACCAAAAGATGACGAAGTTTTGGTTAAAGTTATGGCTTGCGGAGTATGCGGAACAGACATACATATTTTTGAAGGTGACGAGGGTGCTGCCGCAACACCTTCAGGCACAGTTTTGGGACACGAATTTGCAGGCGTGGTTTCCGAAATAGGAAAAAATGTAAAAGATGTAAAAATCGGTGACAGAGTTTGCGTAGACCCAAACAAGCTTTGCGGAAATTGCTACTATTGCAAAAATGCAATAGGTCATTTTTGCGAAAATATGATTGGAATCGGAACAACGGTAAACGGCGGATTTTCCGAATATTGCGTTGTTCCCCAAAGCCAGGTTTATAAAATCGGCGACGACACATCTTTTGTGGAAGCTGCAATGTGTGAGCCTGTTGCTTGCTGTATGCACGGTATTGATTTGTGTGACATAAAAACAGACGACACAGTTGTTGTTATCGGTTGCGGTATGATAGGAATGATTATGCTTCAGCTTGCGAAAAATGCAGGTGCGGCAAAAATTATTGCTGTAGAGCCGGAAGAAAGCAAAAGAGAATTTGTTAAAAAAATTGGTGCAGATTTTACAATCGACCCAATCAACGAAGACTTAAACGAAGCACTTTTGAAACACGGAATTACAAGAGTTACAAAAGTTATTGAATGTGTGGGACGTACTTCCACAATGGAACAGGCAATCAGCATTGCAGGAAAAAAATCAATTGTAATGTTTTTCGGTCTTACCGCTCCCGACGACACAATTTCCGTTAAGCCTTTTGAAATTTTCAAAAAGGAAATCGAAATAAAAGCGTCCTACATCAACCCATACACACAGGGCAGAGCCGTTGAAATGATTGATTCAAAGAGAATTGACGTAAAATCAATGATTAACGTTGCGCCTCTTGACAAATTGCCCGAAATTTTGTCGGACAAAAATTTAAGACGTCAAGGCAAATTTATTATCACACCAAATAACTAAACCGTTTTGACTAACATTGTCATTTCAATCGTAGGTGGGGATAATCCCCCTTAATTAAGCACGTCATTTCGACCGAGTGCAACGAGCGGAGAAATCCCCTCGAGTGTAGGTTGTCATTTCGACTAAGCCACAGCGTGGCGCATGGAGAAATCCCCCACGTTTTACCAATATGTTCGCACTAATTCCGTATGGAGTGACGACCTCGGCACTCCGTTTGCAGAACATATCACAATGCACATATTTTTGTATAATCGCAATAACACCGTTACCGTAGGGGCGGATATTATCCGCCCGTTGTTTCCTCTTGCACGTCATACCGAGCGAAGCCGTTAGACGTAGTCGAGTGTATCCCCTACGGATATTAGAGATGTTTGTACAATCAAAAGTCTTCCCCTTGAGGGGAAGAACGAGCAAAGCGAGAAGATGAGGTGTAGCCACGTTAGTGGCGTTATTGTTACATAAAGATTTTTTTAGTTTGCTTATGTTTCGCTTAACGGTTGCCGTTGGCAACCTACACCTCATTCGGCACGCTGTCGTGTGCCACTTTCTCCTCAAGGA
>CAYPIJ010000246.1:0-1623 GCA_964410755.1 uncultured Oscillospiraceae bacterium
GCTAAAACACAGTGTTTTAGCGGTTTTTCCGTTGGTGCGGATGACAGGGGTCGAACCTGCACGCCGTAAGACACAAGAACCTAAATCTTGCACGTCTGCCAATTCCGCCACATCCGCAAAGTTATTTACTAACTCATTAATTATATCACATAAAATTCAAAATGTCAAGCTAATTTTTCAAACAAAGTCAAAGACAAAGAAAAAAATAATACGTCATTTTTTACGTTTTTTAAAGATACTTTTTGGGCAAAAGGTAAAAATATGCGGATTTTAACATTTTTTTGCATTATTTTATCAAAAAGACTTGATTTTTTTGAAAAAGTATTGTAGAATATAGTAGGTACATTGTGTAAACAATAATAAGTAATATAAAATTGCCAAGAAAGGGATGTGGAGATAAAATGGCTATAAAAAGAATTGGTATCTTAACGGGAGGCGGGGATTGTCCCGGACTTAATCCCGTAATCAGAGCGGTTGTTAAAACCGCAATTAGCAAATACGGTATGACGGTGGTTGGTTTTAAAAACGGCTACAAAGGTCTTTACAACAACGAAACGGTAGAACTTACTTTGGAAAATACTTCCGGTATTCTTCACAGAGGCGGAACTATCCTTTTCAGTTCAAACAAAGATAATCTTTTCGATTACCTTGTTCCCGACGAAAACGGAAATATGGTTAAGAAAAATGTTTCTCATGTTGGTGTTGAAAACATAAAGAAAAACAACATTGATGCAATGATTATAATCGGTGGTGACGGTACGTTGACAAGCGGACGTGACTTTGCAAGATTGGGAGTTCCCGTAATCGGTGTTCCGAAAACAATCGATAACGACCTTTCTTCAACTGACACAACTTTCGGTTTTGATACTGCTGTCGGTGTTGCTTCCGATTGTCTTGACAGACTTCACACAACCGCTGAATCTCACCACAGAATTATCACAGTTGAAATTATGGGACGTTACGCAGGTTTCTTGGGTCTTTCTTCCGGTATCGCAGGCGGTGCCGATGCAATTTTGATTCCCGAAATACCTTTTGATATTAACAAAGTTGCGGAACACGTTAAAAATAGAATTGCAATGGGCAAGGAATTTTCCGTTATTGCCGTTGCTGAAGGTGCTAAACCCATAACAGGTGAAGTAAGTGTTATGAAAGTAATCGAAGGAAGCCCCGATCCGATTCGTTTGGGCGGAATTGCAGCAAAAGTTGCGGAAGATTTGGAAAAAATGGTTGGTCTTGAAGCAAGAGCTACCGTTTTGGGACACATTCAGAGAGGTGGTACACCTTCATCTGCAGACAGAATTCTTTCCACAAGATACGGTTGTGCTGCTGTTGAATTGGCTGTTGAAGGCAAATTCGGAAATATGGTTTGCTTGAAAGACAACAAAATGAGCTACGTTTCTTTGGAAGATGTTATCGGTGCCAACAAGGCTGTTGACCCCAACGGTGAGCTTGTTCAGGCTGCAAAAGCTATCGGCGTATGTTTCGGTGACTAATTTTAAGAAAAATTAAAAAATCATTTTACAAAAGGCTGAAAACATCGTTTTCAGCCTTAATTTTATGCATTGTAACCGTTTTTGTATGCTTTTGTTCTCATTTTTTTAAAAATATAAGTCTATTGTATAT
>CAYPIJ010000247.1:0-1588 GCA_964410755.1 uncultured Oscillospiraceae bacterium
CATCGTCTTTTGTGTTTCGATTTCGGCACGGAGTTCTTCTTCTGTTGGAAGATATAGTTTATATTTACTCGCAAAAAGCTGTTCGTTTCCGTGTAATATAGAATATCTTGCAATATCTTCATCTGTATCGGAACAAAGAACAATACCGATTGTAGGGTTATCGCCATCATTGCGTTTCATTTCATCATACATTCTGATATACATATCCATTTGACCAACATCTTGGTGTGTAATTTTGCTTGTTTTTAAATCAATTAAAACAAAGCATTTTAGAATATAATTATAAAATACGAGGTCAATATAATAATCCTGCTTTTCGGTATGAATCTGCTGCTGTCTTGCAACGAACGCATATCCTTTACCGAGTTCCATCAGAAATTTTTGCAAATTTGAAATAATACTTTTTTCCAATTCACTTTCGGTAAAGGAATTATCTGTTGACATTCCCAAAAACTCGGCAATAACAGGATTTTTTATAAACTCCAACTTATCATCGTTATATCCTTTTGTCAAGTTTTTCATTTCGGATTCAACTAATTCACTATTTTGTGATTTCAACAAACGATAATAATATTGCGATGAAATATTCCTTTGAAGCGTTCTTACACTCCAAGTTTGTTCCAATGCTTCTTTTGCATACCATTCACGAGCTTCAATGTCATTTACTTGCAATAATGTTCGATAATGTGTCCAAGAAAGCAACGGTACAGATTTTCCACTCGCTGAGTGGAAAATCTCAGGAAATGTTTTATAAAACGAATAAAAGCTGTATAAATTTGTTTTCGTAAAACCTTTTCCATAAATTTCCGAAAGCTCTTTTGAAAGCTGTTTTATAATTCCACTTCCGTATTCTGCACGATTTTCGCCTTTTAATTCTTCCTCGGCAATACGATAGCCGATTAGCCAATTTCGCTGAACAAGTGCATAGTTGACCGCCTGATATGCTTGTTGTTGCGAAGCGTCAATTATTCCACGCATATCGCACAAAATATCATCGGTTTTAACATATTTTATTATTTTATTGGGCATAAATCATTCTCCTATCCCGCTTTACTGTTTCTTAAATTATTCTGTCCATAAGTTCATCAACATTGTCAATATTTAACTTTTCTTTTTCTTACACCAAATCCACATTCATTTAAAGTCATAGAAAATATGGGTATTTTACCGGTTTTGCATTTTTCATATTGCTCCAGAATTTCATCTAAGGAAATTTTACTTATATTTTCACTAAATACATAATTTTTCACCTTTTGTTCATCTCCAAACGTTCTTAAAAGCTCGTTATGTAAAGCCCAATTATCTGCATTATGTTCCATATCACGACAACCTACATATATAGCTTCAGGCATAACGGAAGGGATTTTAATTCCGTTTTTATTGCAATCATTAGATGAAATACACACTATACGCCATTCTTTTTCATGCTTCCATTCATCACTTTTTATAAGTGCAACTTGAGTATTGAAGTCAAGATTGTCTTTATTTGCATTCCATTTTTTTGTATAAACAACAGGAAATATTTCAACACCATTATCCAAAAGTTTTTTTAACGAATATTCTGCACAAAAGCCTTTGTGTTCATCAG
>CAYPIJ010000248.1:0-1555 GCA_964410755.1 uncultured Oscillospiraceae bacterium
AAAAATGAAAGCAATACTTGTAAATGAAGACAGAAGTTTAAGATGGGACAATGTACCGGACCCAAAAATAAAAAGCGAAGAAGTGCTTGTTGAAATTCATGCGGCAGCACTTAACAGAGCAGATTTAATGCAAAGAGAAGGGGATTATCCTCCACCACCGGGATGCCCCGATTGGATGGGACTTGAAATTGCAGGTGTAATAGTTGAAATGGGCGATGAAGCAAAAGAAAAATCAAATTGGAAAATAGGGGATAAGGTATGCGCACTTTTGGGCGGTGGCGGATATGCCGAATATGTAGCCGTAAAATACGATATGCTTATGCCTGTTCCAAAAAATTGTACAATGGAAGAAGCATCGGCAATTCCAGAAGCTTTTGCAACAGCATACCTCAATTTGTTTATTGAAGGAAAAATCCAAGAGGGTAATACTCTTTTGATGAATGCAGGTTCTTCAGGCTTGGCAAGCGTGGTTATTCCAATGGCGAAAGCATTTGGTGTAAGAGTTATAACAACAGTTTCAAGCGAAGAAAAGAAAGAAGCAATCAAAAATTTGAATGCAGACAGAGTTGTTGTTAAAACAAAAGAAGATATTTCCGAAGTTTTGAAAGAAGAACTTGAAAACGGTCACGGTGTTGACGTTGCAATTGACTGCTTGGGCGGAGAAATTATGGGTAAATGTATCCACTACCTTACACATGGTGCAAGATGGATAATGATTGCCGCTCTTGCGGGACAGCAAACACAAATTGACCTTAAAAATATTTATGTAAGAAACGTAAGAATTATAGGAAGCACACTCCGTTCAAGAAAGCCAGAGGTTAAAGCACAAATTCTTTCTGAGCTTGTGAAAAATGTATTCCCGAAAATTGAAAACGGAGAAATTATGCCTACAATTTATAAAGTACTTCCGATTGAACAAGCGGAAGAAGCACAAGATATTTTGTATCAAAACAAAAATATCGGAAAGGTTGTTTTGAAAGTAAAATGAGCGACATAGAAATTATACCTGTGGAATACGGAAATTCCACAATACGCAAGTATATGGTTTTTTCGGGTACGGAAGACTCTGAACCGATACCTATTGTATTTATGGTTTATCTTTTAAAAACAGAAAATAAAAATATCCTGATTGATGCAGGCTGTGAAACAATGCCAGGTTTTGTAATGGAAAATTTTATAGGTCCAGTGAAAGCACTAGAAAAAATAGGAGTTACACCTGCTGATATTACCGACGTTGTAATAACACATGCACATCACGACCATATTGAGAGCGTTAAATATTTTAAAAATGCAAATATCTATATTCAAAAGGACGAATATGAAGACGGAAAAGATTATTTATCCGAAAATGATAATATAATTCTTTTTGAAAACGAAATTAACGTTTGTGAAAATGTAAAAGCTGTAAAAATAGGTGGACATTCAATCGGCTCGTGCATTGTTGAAATAAAGAAAGACGATAGAACTTACGTAATAGCAGGGGACGAATGCTATAAAAGAGATTGCCTTTTAAAACAAATTCCGACCGGTGCATCAGTTTGCCTTGAAAAAAGCA